>JAEYXI010000278.1 GCA_023428515.1 Pseudomonadota bacterium
CGAGAAAAGTGCGCCGTGGCCGCAATCGTGCTGCAAAGCGAAAAGGCGGACCAGAAAGCCGGCTGCCGGGATCGTCAGCAAAAGCCCCCACCAATAACCGTGGGTCAGGGCAACAGCCGAAACCACCCACAGCAAGGTGAACGGGAGCACGGTGATGACGATCTCGACCGTACTGCGGACAGTGTTCGGCCGGCGATACTGAGCCAGGATTTTAGTCCACGAGCGGGCGCCCTTGTCGAGGCTTGCCCCTGCGACCACGTTTGCGGCCAAGCCAGCCGCGGCAGAAATGTTCACAAAATCCCCCAACCGTCCGTTTCGCGTCTTTGCGCGCGAGGACGGTGGACTTATGACAGGTCAGGCCATCATTCGACACAACTAATAGCGATAGCGACGTTGGGACGCGGTCATATTGTGGTGATCTGACGGCGGCGGCTACGCTACCGCCCTTGATGAAGGTAGCCAAGTGGCGCGCATTTTGGCGCGCCGGCTATCCGTTCAGATCGACTGATAGGCCTCGGCTATCCCAAGGAAATCGGCTGCCTTGAGGCTGGCGCCGCCGACCAGCGCGCCGTCGACATTGTTCACCGACAACAGCTCGACGGCATTGGCCGGCTTCACCGAGCCGCCATAGAGGATGCGGGTCTTCGCCGCTTCAGCGCTGAGCAGTTCCTTGAGCTCGGCACGGATATGGGCGTGCGCCTTGGCGACGTCGTCGACCGTCGGCGTCAGCCCGGTGCCGATCGCCCAGACCGGCTCGTAGGCGATCACGGTATTGTGCGACGTCGCGGTCGGCGGCACCGAGCCGGCGATCTGGCGCGACAATATGTCGAGGGTCGCGCCGAGTTCGCGCTCCGCCTTGGTCTCGCCGATGCAGATGACGGCGACGATGCCGGCCCGCCAGGCGGCCTCCGCCTTGGCCCGCACGACCGCGTCGGTTTCACCGTGGTCGGTGCGGCGCTCCGAGTGGCCGACGATGACATGGCTCGCGCCGGCGTCCTTCAGCATCTCGGCGGAGATGTCGCCTGTATGCGCGCCGCTCTCCTTGGCGTGGCAGTCCTGGCCGCCGACCTTGACCGGCGTCGTCTTCAGCACTTCGACCGCACGGGTGATCAGCGTGGCGGGTGGACAGATCAGCGCATCCGTTTCAGCGTCGAGCCCTGACATGAAACCGTGACCGATGGCGCGCAGCTCGTTGAGCGATGCCCCGGTGCCGTTCATCTTCCAGTTGCCGGCGACCAGTGGACGGATTCCTGGGGTCATCGAATAGAACTCCTCAAATAAATCTGATCGCCAACCGTCGCCTGCCGGACGCTTTCCCTACCAAAATCAGGACACAAAGCAATCGACACTGCAACGGAAGGGCGCTATTGCGCTTCGTTGCGACTGAACGCGCATCCAACGGGATGCGCCAAGACCGGGACTATTTATGCTTTCTGCGCTCAGAAACGCCGCCGGAACCTGGGTGGCCAAACTGCTTCTCGTGCTGCTCGTCGTGAGCTTCGCGGTCTGGGGCATCTCCGGCCAGATTGCGACCGGCTTCGGCGGCAATTCGGTCGTCGCCGCCGGCGGTACCACCGTTTCGCCGATCGAATATCGCCTGGCCTACGACCGGCAGATCTCCGTGATGTCGCAGCAGTTCGGCACGCGGCTGACCCGCGAGCAGGCGAGAGCGCTGGGCATCGAGGACCAGGTGCTGGCGCAACTCGTTGCCGGTGCCGTGCTGGACGAACAGGCGAGCGAACTCGGCCTCGGCCTGTCGCAAGACAAGCTGGCGCAACTCACAATGTCGGATCCCGCCTTCCAGGGCCCGAACGGCCAGTTCGACCGCCAGCAGTTTGACTATGTGCTGCGCCAGATCGGCATGCGGCCTGAAGATTACCTCGCGAACCGCGGCCAGGTAGCGATCCGCCAGCAGATCGTGGAAGCGGTGTCGGATGGGTTGAAGGCGCCGGACACCTTCCTGCGCGCCGTGGCGCTTTACCGCGGCGAGGACCGCACCGCTGAATACATCGTGCTGCAGAAGTCGCTGGTCGAGCCTATCGAGGAGCCGTCCGACGCGGCGCTGACCGAATATTTCGACGCCAACAAGCAGACTTACGCGGCGCCCGAATACCGCAAGATCGCCTATGTGACGCTTGTGCCGGAGAAGATCACCGACGAATCGGCGATCACCGACGTGCAGGTGAAGGAGGACTACGACAAGAATATCGGCCGCTTCACCACGCCGGAAACCCGCACCATCGAGCAGCTCGTATTCCCGAGCAGGGAGGCGGCGCAGACTGCGCTCGATTCGATCAGGGCGGGCGCGACCTTCGATTCCATCGTGACGGCCCAGGGCAAGACCGCGGCCGACACGCTGCTCGGCACCTTTGCCAAGGACAAGGTCGCGGATGCGGCAGTCGCCGAAGCCGCCTTCGCCTTGCAGGCGAACGAGGTCAGCCCGATCGTCGACGGCGCCTTCGGGCCGGTGCTGGTGCGCGTAACGGCGATCACGCCGGAGGTGGTGAAATCGCTGGCCGAAGCGACACCGGAAATCCGCAAGGATCTGGCGCTGGGCGAGGCCCATCGCGTGCTTCTCGATGTCCATGATTCATACGAGGACGCGCGCGCCGGCGGCGATACGCTTGCCGAAGCCGCCGACAAGCTGAAGC
>JAEYXI010000281.1 GCA_023428515.1 Pseudomonadota bacterium
CCTCTCCCCCGTTCGACGGGGGAGAGGAAACGACGGCCGCAATGCCTGGCGCTCTTCCTCTCCCCCGGGCAGGGGGAGAGGTGGCTTGCGAAGCAAGACGGAGTGGGGGTGCTTCAGCGCTCTGCGAGAGCCGGAATGGGTCGCCGCGAAATGAATACCGGTCCCCACCCCACCACTTCCCCCGAGGCGCTCGCGGCGGGCCTCGCCGCAATGCGCTACCTCGCCGACGATGGGCTGGCGACCGCGATCTTCCTTGCCATCCGTCTCGGCAAGCCGCTGCTGCTCGAAGGCGCGCCGGGCGTCGGCAAGACAGAAGCTGCGAAGGCCATCGCCGGGCTCCTGTCGCGCGACCTCGTCCGGCTGCAATGCTACGAGGGCATCGACGCCGCGCATGCGCTCTACGAATGGAACTATCAGCGCCAGCTTCTCGCCATCCGTCAGGCCGGCGAGCGCGAGGTCGACATTTACGACGATCGCTTCCTGATCGCGCGTCCCTTGCTGCAGGTTTTGCAGGATTCTGAACGCAAGATGCTGCTTGTGGACGAAATTGACAGGTCTGATCACGAGTTCGAGGCGTTACTCCTTGAATTCCTTTCGGATTTCCAGATCACGATTCCCGAACGCGGCACAATTTATTCACGCTCCCAGCCGCTCGTGGTATTGACCTCGAACCGCACGCGCGAGCTCGCAGAGGCGCTGCGCCGCCGCTGCGTCTATCATTGGATCGCCTATCCCGACGCGACCCGCGAGGCCGCAATCATCATGCTGCGCGCCGGCGATGTCGCGGAAGCCACCGCTCGCGCGGTCGCCAGGGCAGTCGGCGAAATCCGCCAAAAACCCCTCGCAAAACCGCCCGGCATCGCCGAGGCGGTCGAATGGGCGAACGCCGCGACCGTTCTCGAAAAGGGCGGCAGCCCTTGGCCGGAAGCCTTCCGCCGCGCGCTCGGCGTGCTGATCAAGGACGAGGAGGATATGAGCTTCCTCAATCCCGAACTGGACCGCATCCTCGAAAGGGCGATGGCGTGACGGCTCTCCCCAGAGCGGCGCGTCCCTTCGCCGGATTCGCAAGGCATATCAGGCACTTCGGCTTCCCCGTCGCCGGCGCGCCGGCCATCGCCTTCATGCAAGGCGTCACCCTGCTCGGTCCCCGTTCGATGGAGGACATCAGGCAGGCCGCCCTTGCCACGCTTGGCCCCCGGCACGACCGCATCGCCGAATTCGACGCGCTGTTCCGCAGCTTCTTTTACGGTGAGACCACCGTGACGGTGGATGCCGAGAACGACGAAGATACCGAGGTCAAGGATGACAGCGGCGTCGAGCAGGAAGGCGAGCAGCCGGAACTCAGGCAGGAGGAAAGTGGGGAGTCCGCTTCCGCACTCGAGCAGCTTGGCCGCAGGACATTCCAGAGCGATCGCGAGACGCTTTCCGCCTTCCGCAAGGCGCTTCCCGCTGCCCTGCCGCAGCGCCGTTCCTTGCGCCCCGTGCGAACGAATGCGCGCGGCTCGCTCGATCTCAGGCGGGCGCTGCGCTCGATCGTTCGCGCCGATGGGGACGTGCCGTCGCCGCCTTTCCGCCGCCGGCCGACGGTATCGCGCAAGCTACTGATTCTCATCGACATTTCTGGTTCGATGAAGCTTCATACCGTCGACTATCTCAAGCTCGCGCACAGCGCCGTGCAGGCAGCCGACCGCGTCGAGGTTTTTACCCTCGGCACAAGGCTGACCCGCGTCACGCGCGCCTTGCATATCCGCGAGTTGGACGCAGCCCTAGAGCGCGTCAGCGCGCTCGTCGAAGATTGGGACGGTGGCACTCGCATCGGCCCAACGCTGCTCGCCTTTCTCTCAGTGCCGCGCTTCGCCGCCTTCGCGCGAGGCGCTGCCATTGTGCTCCTGTCGGACGGGCTGGAGCGCGGCGACCATGCCGAGATGGAGACCGCGGTCCGCCGGCTGGGCGCACGCGCCTTTCGCCTGTCGCTCGCCACGCCGCTCGCAGGCGACCCGCGCTTCAAGCCGCAGACGGCGGCGCTGAAGGCGATCCTTCCCTCTCTCGACGATTTGGTCGACGGCTCGTCGCTGTCCGACCTCGCCGACTTCATGCTGACGCTCGCCCGGCCGGCTCCTTCGGCCGAAACCGTGTGGAGGAAGACCCTCTGATGCAGAAAGCCATCGACTCGCATTTCCACATCTGGCGGCAGAAGGACCAGCCATGGCTGGTCGGGCCTATGGTGCCGCGCATCTTCGGACCCTACGAGGCGATCCGCCGCGACTATCCGATCGAGGAATTCCTGGCCGACCAGAAGGGATCCGGCGTCGAGAAGGCGGTTTATGTCCAGACCAACTGGGCAAAGGAGGATTTTGAAAACGAGGTCGCCTTCCTGACGGACACCGCGGAACGGACCGGCTGGCCGCACGCAATCGTTGGCTATGCCGACATGACGGTCGATGACGTGCGTCCGCAGATCGACCGGCTGAAGAAATATCCGCTGCTGCGTGGCGTGCGCATGCAGCTTCACTGGCACGAGACGCAGGCTTTTCGCTTCGCCAGTTCCGCCGACCAGGTCATCGACCCGGTGGTGAAGAAAAATGTCGCACGTCTCAGGGATTACGGTCTCTCCTTCGACCTCCAGCTTTTCCCCGCGCAGATGAAAGACGGGCTGGAACTCGTCGGCGAGAATCCGGAGACGAACTTCATCCTCACCCATACCGGAATGCTGACCGATCTCGCGGAGCCGGTCGTAGAGGAGTGGAAGGCGGGCCTGCGCACGCTGGCCAAGGCTCCTAACCTCTACGCAAAACTCTCCGGCCTCGGCACCTTCGTCCATCGCAACGATCCGGAGGTCATCGGCACGGTGATCGACAACGCGGTCGAGATACTCGGCAGCGACCGTCTGATGTTCGGCTCGAATTTCCCGATCGAAAAGCTCTGGACGAGCCATGCCGAGCTGGTTGCGGCGCACCGCAAGGCCGTTGCGAAACACGGGCCGAAGGCCGAAGCCGACATCTTCTGGAACACGGCAGAACGCGTTTATCGGCCGGTTTGACGCCTCGTCGGGGCGCCGGCTATCGTGTCGGCGACATGGCGCTGGCGCTGGCGTCGCGCAATGCGCGGCGCTTTGTGTTAAGCCGTTTCCCGAAACGATTGAAGAGGCGAGAAATCCATGAGCAATCACAGGAAATTCTATATCGACGGCAAGTGGGTCGACCCCGTGAAGCCGGCGCTTCTCGACGTCATCGACCCCTCGACCGAAGAAGCCTACACGCAGATTTCCGTGGGATCGAAGGATGATGTGGACCGCGCGGTGGCCGCCGCGAAGGCGGCATTCCCGGCCTTTTCGTTGACCAGCAAGGCCGAGCGTCTGGCGCTGCTCCGGCGCATCCTCGAAATCTACAACGAGCGCTTCGAGGACATCGCTCAGGCCGTCAGCCAGGAAAACGGTTCGCCCATCAGCTGGGCGCGCGAGGCTCAGGCCTGGGCCGGCAGGGCGCACATGGAATCGACGATCAAGGCGCTTGAGGACTACGAGTTCAGCGAGCGTCGTGGCGGGACCATGGTCGTCAAGGAGCCGATCGGCGTCTGCGCGCTGATCACGCCCTGGAACTGGCCGCTCAACCAGATCGTCTGCAAGGTCGCGCCTGCGATCGCCGCCGGCTGCACCGTGGTGCTGAAGCCCTCCGAGATCGCGCCGATCTCCGGCATCGTCTTCTCCGAGGTGATGGACGCTGCCGGAACGCCCAAGGGCGTCTACAACATGATCAACGGCACCGGGCCCGACGTGGGCCAGGTGATGGCCGGTCACCCCGACGTGGACATGGTGTCGTTCACCGGCTCGACCCGCGCCGGCATCATCGTCGCCGAGACGGCGGCTAAGACCGTCAAGCGCGTCGCGCAGGAACTCGGCGGCAAGTCGGCCAACATCATCCTGCCGGACGCCGATTTCGAGCGCGCGGTGCGCGACGGCGTCAACGCCTGCTTCGGCAACAGCGGCCAGTCCTGCGACGCGCCGACCCGCATGCTCGTGCCCGCCACCCGCCACGACGAGGCGCTAGAGGTCGCCAAGAAGGCCGCCGAAGCCCATAATGTCGGCGACCCGCGTTCCGAGGACACAAAGCTCGGCCCGGTGGTCAGCGAACTCCAGTTCAACAAGATCCAGGGCCTGATCGAGAAGGGCATCAAGGAAGGCGCGACGCTGGTGACAGGCGGGCTCGGACGTCCCGAGCACCTCAACCGCGGCTACTACGTCCGCCCGACCGTCTTCGGCCATGTGAAGCCTGGCATGTCGATCGAGAAGGAAGAAATCTTCGGCCCCGTGCTCTCCGTCGTCTCCTATGAGGACGACGACGATGCAGTGAAGATCGCCAACGACACGGTCTATGGGCTTGCCGCCTATGTGCAGTCAAAGAATATCGAGCATGCGCGTTCCGTTGCCGCCAGGCTTCGCGCGGGCCAGGTGTCGATCAACTATCCGGAGTGGGACACGTTTGCGCCCTTCGGCGGCTACAAACAGTCCGGCAACGGCCGCGAATATGCCGACTGGGCGATCCACGACTTCCTCGAGGTCAAGGGGATCATCGGCTACGGGGAGTAACACGCCTCAACCTTCTCCCCGCTCACGGGGAGAAGGTGCCCGAAGCGGCCGGCATCCGCGATTGACCCGTCGTCCTGAGCTTATCGAAAGGGAGACGGCCGGCAGGCCAAGGGCGCAGTCTCGAATTTTTGAGGTTTGATGCTCAAGGATAGCCGCGATACGCAGATTGAAGTCGGACGGCTTCGAGCTGATGTCTGTGCGGGGTTCGCATCACAAGTTCAGGCATCCCGCAAGCGGCAGAATCGTCGTCGTGACGCATCCGCGCAAGGATATACCGCTCGGTACGGTCCGTTCGATCTATGCGCAGGCCGGCTGGGCAAAGGATTGACCATGACGCACTATATCGCTCTGATCCACAAGGAAGCTGACAGCGGTTACGGCGTTTCGTTCCCCGATGTTCCGGGCGTGATTGCCGTTGGCGATACGTTGGACTCCGCTCTCCACGAGGCTGGCGTAGCCCTGGGCTTCGCCTTCGAGGACTGGGCGGGTGAGCGGCCCGCGCCGCGCACTCTGGACGAGTTGCGCAAGGATGCCGAATTTCTGGAATGGTCGGCGGATGCGGTTGTCGCCGCTGTCATTCCCGCGAGCGGGATCGCTGAGGCGGCTTAAGACCTGAGACCGCGGCACCGGAGACCGGCCCGCCGGCCATGCGCAAGGCGCGCCGCCGGCCGAATTGCTTTCGCGAGTAGCGCGGGATGAAATGGCCTGGCGTTACGACCCTCACCCCAGCTTCGCAATCACCGCCTTCAGCGCGTCGCCGAACCGCCGCACCTCGTCGAGCGTGTTGTAATGCACCAGCGAGGCGCGGATGGCGCCGGAATCCATCGACAGGTTGAGGCGGTTCATCAGCCTGGGCGCGTACATGTGGCCGTCGCGGATGCCAATGTCGCGCTTCGCCATCTCCTCGACTATTGCCTGCGGCGACAGCTTGCGGATGTTGAAGCAGAAGGTCGGCACGCGCTCGTCGAGCCTGGCATCGTCGGCGACGCCATAGATCGTTGCGCCGCAGTCCTTGAGCACCTTCATCATCGCGCGGGCCAGCACCAGTTCGTAAGCGCGGATGGCTTTCATGCCGGCGACGATGTTCTCGCGGCGGGTGCGATTGTTCGACGGCGCGAAGTTGCGGCCGATCGATTCCAGATACTGCACGGCGGCGTCCATGCCCGAGACGTTCTCATAGATGAAGGTACCTGCCTCGACCTTGTAGGGCGGCTCGTCGGGGATGAAGTCCTCGCGAAAGGTGGGCAGGCGCTTCAGGAGATCGAAGCGGCCCCACAGGAAACCCATATGCGGCGAGAAATTCTTGTAGCCCGAGCACACCAGGTAGTCGCAGTCCCAGGCCTGCACGTCGATCAGCCCGTGCGGCCCATAATGCACGCAGTCGAGGAAGACTTCCGCGCCCGCGGCATGCGCGATCTTGGCGACTGAAGCGACGTCGACGATCGAGCCGATGGAATGTGCCGTCACCGTGCAGGCGACGAGCCGCGTGCGGTTGCCGACCAGCGGCTTCAGGTCCTCGACGTGCAGATTGCCGTCCTCGCGCATGCGCCACCAGATGAACTTGGCGCCCTGCGCTTCCAGCGCCAGCCATGTCGCGATGTTGGCGTCGTGATCCATGTCGGTGACGATGATCTCGTCGCGCGCCTTGTCGCGGGCGATCATCTGGCCGATGCCCAAGCTGACCAGCCGGATGAAGGAGGTGGCGTTCATGCCGAAGCAGATTTCGGCCGGGTTCTGGGCATTAATGAGCAGTGCGACGCTCTCGCGCGCGTCGGCGACGCCCTGGTCGACGGTGACGCTGCGACCGTAGCGTCCGCCGCGCTGCACATTGTGCGAGACGAGATGGTTGGTCACCGCGTCGAGCACGCTCTGAGGGATCTGCGCGCCGGCGGCATTGTCCATGAAGATGAAGTCGCCGGCCTTCTGCAAAGCGGGGAACATCGCCCTGATCTTTTCAACGGGAAAGGCGTCGGCGGTGGATTGATGCTGGTTCATTGGAATTCTCGGATCTGCTTCTTCTTGTGAGTGGTTCAGCGTGACGCAGCGGCCTTGCTGCGCTTCTCGACATAGCCGACGAGGCGCACCATTGGCCAAAGGAAGGCGAGGTAGACCAGCGCCGCGGCGATCAGCGGCGATGGGTTGGCATAAAGCGCCTGGGCGTCGTTGGCTTCCTTCAGGAGCTCCGGAAGCGCGACTGCCGAGGCAAGCGAGGTGTCCTTGAACATCGACACGCAGTTGCTGGTGGTCGGCGGGATGACGAGGCGTATCGCCTGCGGCAGGACCACTTTGCGCAGCGTGAGAACGAAGGGCAGGCCTAGCGCCTGCGCGGCCTCGAACTGGCCTTTCGGGATGCTCTCTATACCGGAGCGGAACACCTCAGCCGAGTAGGCCGACATGATGAAGGTGAAGGCGAGTGTCGCCGACACCCAGGACGAGAAGCGGATGCCGACGAAAGGCAGCGCGAAGTAGATCAGGATCAGCACGACCAGCACCGGCATGGCGCGGAAGATGTCGATGTAGGCGATGGCGACCCAGCGCAACGGTTTTGGCGCATAGAGGCGTATGAGGCTTATCAGCAGGCCGAGCGGGACGCCGATGCAGATCGCCAGCAGCCCGAGCTTCAATGTGTTGATGAGGCCACGCATGAGCGCCGGGAAGGCGGAAAGCATGACCTGTCCGTTGAAGAAGGTATCGAGGAGGGTCATCGGCGTGCCCGGGAGTCCGTTGGAGTTGGCTTCAAGCAGACATGCCGGCCCATTCGGGGACCGGCATGCATGTCGAACAGCTAGGGTAAATGCCGCTTACGCCTTCGGCATCGGCGCTTCCGCAGCCGTCGACGAATCCGCCGGCGCGTCGGCGCCGCACCACATCTTGTGGATCGCCTGCAGCGTGCCGTCCTTCTTCATCTCGGTCAGTGCGTCGTTGATCTTGGCGAGATGCGGCGAATCCTTCGTCATCATCAGACCATACTGCTCGCCGGTCTTGATGCGCTCGACGACTTCGAGGTCCGTCATCTTGGTGAAGGCATACTGCATGCCGGGGATGTCGCTGACGACGCCGTCGATGCGGCCGGCGGCGAGATCGAGCAACACGGCCTGCTGGTTCGGATACCCCTTGATCTCGGTGAAGCCGTATTTCTCCTGATTTTCCTTCGACCATTTGTCGCCGGTGGAGCCGGACAGCACGCCGACGATCTTTCCCTTGAGATTGTCCAGGCCCTTCACCTCGCCGCCCTTCTTGGCGGCAACGCCCATGTCGGAATCGTAGTAGGGCTGGGTGAAGGACTGCGATCCCAGGCGTTCCGCCGTGATGGTGATCGAGGAGATCGCCGCGTCGATGCGACCTGAGCTGGTTGCGGCGAACAGCGGCTGGAAGTCGTAGCCCTCTATGTTGACGGTCATGCCGGCGCGCTTGGCGGCCTCAGTCACGATGTCGACCTCGAAGCCCTCGAAGACGCCGCTTTCGTTCTTGAACTCGAAGGGCGGGTTGTT
>JAEYXI010000292.1 GCA_023428515.1 Pseudomonadota bacterium
CCTCGCCGCCGAAGAGATGGGCGCAGCCGGTGATGTCGAGGAACAGTCCGTCCCTTCCGTCGAGTGCGCCCAGCGGCGTGTAGCGGTCGCCCCAGTCGGCCAGCGCCTCGAGCAGCCTGCGGTCGGCTTCCGAATCCTCGGCGACGATCTCGATCGCCGGATACATGGCGCGTGCGTCGGCGATGCCCATGCCGGGCTTCAGCCTGAGCCGCGCGGCCTGTTCATCCAGCGCGGCGATGCGCTGGGTGTTGTTCTCCTGGCGGCTGACGACCAGCGGTGGCCTGCCCTGCGGGGGGCGGGAACGCCAGGAGCGTCCCAGCCGCTGTCTGAGCAGGCGTTCCGTGCTGAGATGCGGGAACCAGAGGGACAGGATTCTCCGCCGCTCTTTCCTCAAAGGCGCGTGCATTTGTGTTCCATTCCAAGATGAACTGGGTGGGTGGGGCGGTTCGGTTCTTGCTGATCTCGACGAGAAATCCCGGCGGGCCGATCGAGCGTGCCAGCGGCTTTTCCAGCACATGGCGCAGGCCGGCCGGGGCCGATCGCACGATCAACCGGAAAGGAGCCGCGGTCGGTTCAGGAGGAGAGACCTGCCGCAGCAGGAAAAGCGGATGGCCGGCATCCCCGGCGCGCCGATGCAGCCGGCGGGTGGCGGTCAGGTCGAGTCGCGCCGACATGCCGCGCGTCTCGAGCAACACCGCCGAAAAACCGTCGAGCGCCGCCGCCTGTTCGGCGATCCATAGAGCATCCGTGAGCTTGTCCGCCTGCGCCACAAGCAGGCGGGAAGGATCGATGTCGTAGAGGAAGCGCAGGCCCGGCGGATAAGGATAGCCGGCTTCGCGGAAACCCTCTGATGTTCCTACCCACAGCAGCGGGGTCGGGCGGGCCTCAAGCGCGCGCCGGGCAAGAGCCAGCGCAAAGCCGGCGGCAGTTCCCGCATCGCGCGTCCCCGGCGCGTGGATTTCGGTGAGACCCGTCGCAGGCAGGCCGCCGCCGAGTGCCGTGTCGAAACGCGCGGCGCCGGTGGCGAGAAAATCTCCCCTGGGCATTCCGCCATGCCGGACGAAGTCAATATCTTCGGCTCCCCCGTCGAGGCGCCCATCAAGTCGCTCGGCGAGGCGGCCTTCGATCTTCGCGATCTGATGGCGCAAGGACGCAACGGTCTCCCGCGCCACGGCAGACGAGGCCATGACGTTCAACTCTTCCAAAATCTGTTCTTGTTATGTTCTAATAGATTCCAGAGCCCGCCAAAGGAGTCAAGCGGAGTCGGAAAAGAATTTATTCCTCGTCGGATGCCGGCGTTTTCCTTAATCCCCGAACAGCCTCGAAACCCAGCCGGCGAACCGCTATATGCCCGGGACAAAGGAACAAGAATGGCCCGCATCTATCAGACCCGCTCATGGCACGAGCATATGTCGCCATCGATGGAGGAACTGGAACTCCTCGCGCTCGAGGCCTATGCGCACCTGCCCGAGCAGTTCCGCTCGCTGACGGGCGAGATCATCATCCAGATCGCGGAATTCCCGACCGACGAGATCATGGACGACCTGTCGCTGGAGACCCCCTTCGACCTGCTAGGCCTGTTCGAGGGCCGCGGCATTGCCGAGCGCTGGAACCCGCAGACCGGCGAGGGGCCGAACCGGGTGACGCTCTACCGCCGCGCCATCCTTGACTACTGGGCCGAGAATGACGAGACGCTGGGTTCGATCGTCACCCATGTGCTGGTCCATGAGATCGGCCATCATTTCGGCCTGTCGGACGACGACATGGAAAAGATCGAGGAAAATGCCGATCAATAATCGGAGAGCTTGATCCCCGGGTCGTAGTCGACGCCATCGACGTCCTTCACCACACCCTGGCCACAGCGCATCGTCTTCGTCTCCGCGTCGAAGGCATAGGTCGGCGAGCCGTAGAGGTGCCAGCCCTTGTTCAAGGCCACCGTCACCTTGTGGCAGAAGGTGGAATCATCCGGTCCGCTGAGGAATCGATAAAGCCGCATGGCAATCTTCTCCTAGAGCCGCCCCCTAAAGTAATCGTCCCGCCTGCAGTTATCGTACTCGCGACAGCAGCCGTTCGGCCTGCGCGAGATGCAACCGCTCGACTATGCTGCCGTCAATCGAGATGACGCCCTTTCCGGCATTCTCCGGCAAGGCGAAGGCTGAGCGGATCGCCTCCGCTTCCGCGATCGCTTCGGGCGAAGGCGAGAAGGCTTTCAAGGCGGGCTCGATCTGCGCCGGATGGATCAACGTCTTGCCGTCGAACCCCATGGCGGCGCCCTCCGCGCATTCGCGCGCGAAGGCGTCGAGGTCGCGAAAATCGTTGCTGACGCCGTCGAGAATATCGAGGCCGCCAGCACGCGCTGCGAGCACCATCTGCAGCAGCCAGGGCATGACGTAGCGGCGGTCGGGCGTCGCCAGTACGCCAGTATCCTTGATCAGATCGTTGGTTCCGGCAACGAAACAATCGAGCCGCGCCGCACGGTCGCGGCCAAATTCGGCCAGCGCGCCGATGTTGAGCATGGCCTTAGGCGTCTCGACCATGATCCAGAGCTTGAGATCGTCGGGCGCTGGCGCCTCGTCCAGCGCGTCGTCGAAATCGTGGATGTCGCGCGGCGTGTCCACTTTTGGCAGCAGCACCGCATCGGGCGCGCATTCGCAGACGGCGGCGAGATCGTCCGGCCCCCATTCGCTCGCCAGCGGATTGACGCGGATCACGCATTCCATGCCGTTCTCGGGACGCGCCTTGAACCAGGCCCTCAGCCGCTCGCGCGCCGCAGCCTTGGCTTCCGGCGCTACCGCATCCTCGAGATCGAAGATGACGGCATCGCAGGCGAGCGAGGGCAGCTTGGCCATGGCCTTCTCGTTCGAGGCGGGCACATAAAGCACCGCGCGGCGGGGCCGATGGGATGTCTCGCTCTGGGGCATCGAAAATTCTCTGGCTTCTGGTCTTCTTGCCCGGCAATGCTGGCCCTTGCAAGGGCGATGCCGCGATGTTTCGCCGGATGCCCGAACAGGAGCTGACATGACGCAGTACGACGTGGTGATCATCGGCGGGGCGATCGTGGGCAGTTCCGTCGCCTATTACCTGCGCGAGGAGGGGTTTTCGGGCTCCATCGCGCTGATCGATCGCGATCCGCAATTCGCGCATGCCGCCACCACGCTCTCCTGCGCCTCGATCCGCCAGCAATTCTCCATTCCCGAGAATATCCGCCTGTCGCAGTTTACGCTCGGCCTCTTCAGGCGGCTGAAGGAGGAGTTCGGCGCCGATGCCGATATCGGCTTCCGCGAGAACGGCTACCTGATCCTGTCGACCGACGAAGGGCTGCCCGTGCTCAGGGCGAACCACGTCGCGCAAGAGGCTGAAGGCGCCGACATCGTGATCGAGGATGCGGAAGCGCTCGTCCGTCGTTTCCCGTGGCTCTCGGGCGAAGGCATCGTCGCCGGCGCGTTCGGGCGCACGGGCGAAGGCTGGTTCGACGCGCATGCCTATTTGCAGCTCTTCCGCAAGGCGCTCAGGACCAGGCAGGTCGACTTCATCAACGCCGCGGTGACCGGCATCGAGCGCGACGGCAATCGGCTGACGGCGGTGCAGCTCGACAATGGCGAGCGGCTGGAGGCAGGCAATGTCGTCAACGCGGCGGGGCCGAATGCCGGCAAGGTTTCCGCGATGGCGGACATCGCGCTGCCGGTCGAACCGAGAAAGCGCTCCGTTTTCGTCTTCGAGGCGCGCGACAAATTCCCTGACATGCCGCTGATCGTCGATCCGAGCGGCATCTATGTGCGGCCGGAAGGCGCGGTCTACATCACCGGCGGTGCGGAGCCGGAGGAGGGCGAGACGGCCGCCGATCCCGCGGATTTCGAACCCGACTGGCCGCTCTTCGAGGAGGTGATCTGGCCGGTTATCGCGACGCGCATCCCGGCCTTCGAGGCGATCAAGCCGACCCGCGCCTGGGCAGGTCACTATGATTACAACACGCTCGACCAGAACGCGGTCATCGGCCCGCATTCCGACATCAGGAACTTCATCTTCGCCAACGGCTTTTCCGGCCACGGGCTGCAGCAGGCGCCGGCGGTAGGCCGTGCGATTGCCGAACTCATCGTCTACGGCGGCTACCGCAGCATCGACTGCTCGGCCTTCGGCTACGAGCGCATCCTGGAGAACCGGCCTTACCGCGAACTCAATGTCATCTAGCGTTCCGCTTGGCCCTTTGATTCCGGGCCGGCTTTGTGTAAAGCGACTGCAGCAAAATAGGCCGGAAAGACGAAGCCATGGACAAGTTCACCACGCTGACAGGCGTCGCGGCGCCGCTGCCGATCATCAACATCGACACGGACATGATCATCCCGAAGGATTATCTGACGACGATCAACCGTACCGGTTTGGGAAAAGGCCTTTTCTCG
>JAEYXI010000313.1 GCA_023428515.1 Pseudomonadota bacterium
GTGCATAGATCGGGCCTCAAAGAAGGGCACGCCTAAGCGCCCATCGGAAATAGAGATTTCAGAAGATTAATGGTCGGAGTGGCGGGATTCGAACCCACGACCCCTTGACCCCCAGTCAAGTGCGCTACCGGGCTGCGCTACACTCCGGACCGCGGAGAGCCTTAGAAGAGCAGGCGTTTGAGTGCAAGGGCGAAAATCGATGGTTTTCGTCGAAAGGGAACAAATGAGGTCCCGGTGTGCGTTTCGCGACCCGAATGCGCGCCGAATGTTCTGCATTTAGCCTGCCCCGCATAGGCCCATAGCACCCCGTCGCAGCAGCCGAGACTATGGACATGACGATCGGGAAAAGCCTGTTGCCTCTGGCTTGGCTGGCGCAGCCGTATTTTCCATGTTCAAGGACGCCTGGGAGGAATTCGCTTAGCCAAGCAAATAGCGCGCCTCTTTCCACCGCTTGACCGTCCTGGCTGATGCCCGGCGCGACCAACTCCTGCGACAGTGGATTGTCACAGAACTGAAAACCGGCTGTCGCGCCACCGAAATAATCGCCTCCTAAAGCACCGGCAATCCGGCGTTCAGGCCCCGATGCCAAGCGCTCTCATTTCCATCGCCCGAGGTGCCGAATGGCTGAGACTTTGACGGTCAATCAAGTGTCGAAGTCGTTCGGTCAGAGCAAGGTGCTCGACGATATCTCCCTCTCGGTCAGGCCCGGCGAGTTCGTTTCGCTGGTCGGTGCGTCCGGATGTGGCAAGTCTACCCTGCTGAGGATCATCGCCGGCCTCGAGATGCAGGATGCGGGCGACGTCGCGATCGCCGGGCGGTCCGTCAGCCACATGACGCCCAGCGCCCGAAACGTCGCGATGGTTTTCCAGAGCTATGCGCTCTACCCGCATATGACCGTCTTCGACAACATTGCCCTCCCGCTGTCGATGAGACGGCTTTCGCTGGTGGAGCGTCTTCCACTGGTGAAGCACGCTTCTCCGCGCCGCCCGGCGATTGCCGCCGGGATCGCTGGGAAGGTCAAGATCGTCGCCTCCCAGCTTCGCATCGAACACCTGCTAAGCAGGAAGCCAGGCCAGCTCTCCGGCGGCCAGCGCCAGCGCGGGGCGCTGGCCCGCGCATTGGTGCGCGAACCCAGCCTGTTCCTGATGGACGAGCCGCTGTCCAACCTGGACGCGCAGCTTCGCGTCCACATGCGCGACGAGATCGCCGAGTTCCATGCGCGGCTCGGCACGGCATTCGTCTATGTGACGCATGACCAGGTGGAGGCGATGACGCTCTCCCACCGGGTGGCGCTCCTGGAAAGCGGCCGCATCATCCAGATAGGCCGCCCGGCCGAGCTCTACGACGCACCAGCGACGCTGTCGGTCGCGCGTTTCATCGGTTCGCCAGCCATCAATGTCCTGCCGGCCGAAGTCGCCGCTGACGGGCGGCTGGTCCTCGACGGCATGCCGCTCCCTGTGGCGGTCGATGGAGTAGCAGGCACCCGCGTATCGATCGGAATTCGGCCCGAGCATGCAAAGATTTCCGCGCCTTGCGACGACGCGCCACTGGCAGGGCTCGTCCGGCGCAACGAGCATCACGGACCTGAGCGCCTTGTCTATCTGGACCTTCAATCGGCAGATGGCGGCAGCTTCACCGTTCGCGTCCCCGACGGCCAGCCGGTGGCGACGGGCGCGATGGCAGGCGAGGCTGCTTCGGTCACGTTCGATTCCAGGCGCATACATGTCTTCGATGTGGATGGGCGGCGCATGCACGCTCGCGTCATCGCTGACACGCCCTCGCGACCGAAGAAACTGATCAGGGCGGCCGCCCAATGAGCGCCGTTTCTTCGGTCCACGACGCCTCCCCGTTGCGGCGCGCCGTACGTGAGCGGCAACGCCGCGAAGCGACGAGGGGTGCGCTGTTCGTTGCGCCGGCTTTCCTGCTGCTTGTCGCGACAGTGCTGGCGCCGGTTGCGATCCTGATCGCGCTGAGCTTCACCGACTACGAACTCGGCGCGATCGCCTTCGAATGGGTAGGTTCCGCAAATTACAACAAGGCGTTCTCCGATCCGGTATTTCGACGCGCCGTCGGCAACACGCTGCTTTACGTGGCGATTGTGCTGCCGGGAGGTGTGCTGCTCGGCCTCTTCGCCGCGATCCTGATTCACGGACGTGGAAAGTCACGCGTCTTCTACGAGGTCGCCTATTTCCTGCCGGTGACGGCGACGCTGATCGCCATGGCAGCAGTATGGCAATTCATCCTGCACCCTCGGCTCGGGCCCGTGAACGCGATGCTGAAATCGCTCGGCTTCGCCGAACAGGGCTTCCTCTCCACACCGTCGTTGCTGATACCAACGCTCGCCTTCATCGGCCTTTGGAATATCGTCGGCTTCAACATGGTGCTGTTCCTCGCCGGCCTGTCGTCTATCCCGCGCGATCTCTACGACGCGGCCGAGGTCGATGGCGCGACTGGTGCGATCGACCGCTTCCTCACCGTGACCTGGCCGATGCTTGCGCCGACGACCATGTTTGTCGTCGTCACCACGTCCATCACCGCCTTCAAGGTGTTCGATACGGTTGCGCTTCTGACGGCGGGCAAGGACGGCACCGAAGTCCTCCTCTATGCGATCTATCTGGAGGGCTTTCAGTATTTCAAGATGGGCTACGCGTCCGCGCTCACGGTCGTCTTCCTGCTCTTCATGCTGGTTTTCTCCGTCTACCAGGCCATGCAACTCGACCGGCGGGTGCACTACGGATGAGCGTGATCGTGGCCAACGGAGTCCAGTCGCATCGCTCCGGCAGTGTCGCTAGGCTCATCCTCGTCCACGCCGTACTGGCTGCAGGCGCGGTGGTGATGCTTCTGCCCTTTGCCTGGATGTTCTTGACATCGGTCAGGCCGCCTGACGAGATCCTGTCGAGTTCGCTCAACCCGATCCCCGGCACGTTCTACGGCGTGGAGAACTACTCCGACGCCCTGTCCACGGCGCCATTGCTTCTCTTCATGCTCAACGGCGTGATCGTCTGCGGCGGAATCCTCGTCGTGCAACTGCTCGTCGCCATTCCGGCTGCCTATGCACTGGCCAAGCTTCGCTTTCCTGGGAAGCAGTTGTTCTTCGCTCTCGTCGTCGTCGGCCTTTGCGTACCGGTCCAGGTTCCGGCGCTGCCGCTCTATCTGGCGCTTGCCCATGCTGGACAGCTTGATTCCTATTTCGCGCTGATGGTTCCCTTCTTCTTGTCGGTTTTCGCCATCTTCCTGTTCCGACAGGCGTTCAAGACCTTCCCGGACGAAATCATACAGGCGGCGCGCGTCGACGGCGTTGGCGAGATGGAGATCTTGTGGCGTATCGTGGCGCCGAGCGCCTGGCCGGCTGTCGCCGCCTTCTCGATCTTCTCCATCGTCGCCCATTGGAACGACCTCTACTGGCCGATGATCGTCATCCAGCGACTTGAATATGCGACCCCGCCGCTTGGCATGCTGTTCTTCGCCGGCTCGGAAGCGGGCAATAGCTACGGCAGCCTGATGGCCGGGGCTGTGATCATCACCGCGCCGATTATCGCCATCTACCTGATAGCGCGTCGTCGCTTCGTCCAGGGCATCACCATGACCGGTATCAAATAGCCCCAACCACCAATCCCACGCCTCAAAGGAGACCTCCCATGAGACTGACGAGACGAACAGTTCTGGCTACCGCGGCATTGCTGGCGAGCGGTCTTTCGGCTTCGGCCGAGCAGGTGACGCTCGACGTGCTTTATTGCTTCCCGAGCTTCGCCAAGTTCCATGAACCTCTCGCCCAGGAGTTCATGAAGCAACATCCCGACATCAAGATCGCGTTCCGCGCACCGGCGGCCAACTACGATGAGGGCCATCAGACCGTGCTGCGCTCGGCGATGACCGACCAGATGCCGGACATCTACTACTCGGGCTACCACCTGCTCGGGGAATTGGTCCATGCCGCCGACCAGCGAGGCAACGCCATCCCGCTCGATGGACTGCTTGCTGCCGAGGGCGCGGACTTCCGCAAGGCGAATTATTTCGACAACCTGATCGATCTCGGTTCGGTGGACGGCAAGGTCTACGGGCTTTCGGTCAACGCATCGAACCCGATCGTCTACTTCAACGCCGACCTGGTGAAGAAGGCAGGCGTCGATCCGGCCGACTTCCCCACCACCTTCGACGGCGTGATCGCGCTGGCCGGCAAAATCAACGATCCAGCTGCCGGCATCAACGGCATCGCCTACGACGTGCATGGCTGGCCGGACGGCTGGCTGTTCGAGGCCATGATCACGCAGGCGGGCGGCAAACTCCTGAACGACCAGGACACCGACATCGCCTTCGAAGGCCCGACCGGCCTGAAGGCGCTCGAGACTTTCCGCCGCTTCGTTACGGAAGGCGGTATGCAAACCATCGATTGGGAGCAGAGCCGCCAGCAGTTCGGCGCCGGCAAGATCGGGATCTATTTCGCATCGCCCGCCAATCTGACACAGGTCACCGGCCTGGTCGGTGACAAATACGATCTGCGCACCACCAAGTTTCCGATCGACGATCCGGCGAAGGGGACCATTCCGACCGGCGGCAACGCGATCCTGACCTTCGCCAAGGACGACGCCAAGCAGAAGGCGGCCTGGGAGTTCATCAAGTTCATGACCAGCCCCGAGGCGCAGAAAGTCGTCGTCGAGATGACCGGCTATCTGCCGACCAACGTCCGTGCATCCGGCCCCGACTATCTCGGTCCGTTGTACGACCAGAATCCGAACTACCGGACGCCGATCACCCAAGCTGACCGCGCCGGCCCATGGGGCGCCTATCCCGGCGGCAACTCGGTTCGCATCTGGCGGGCGCAACGCGACATCATCGGCCAGGTGATGCGCGGCGAGAAGACGCCAGAGGCCGGCCTCGACGAGATCGTGAAGACAACGCGCGACCTGCTCGGCAATTCGTAATACTGCTTTGCACGGCGTACGTGCCTACCGCGCGCCCGCCGTCGCCAGCCGAAAGAAACTGCTGTTCATGAAAATCATTCACATAACCGATACCCATATCGTCCCTGAGGGAGAGACAATCTTCGGGCTCGACCCTGCTGAGCGTCTTGGGGCCGTCATCGATGACGTGCGCGCCCGCCATGCCGACGCAGATCTCGTCGTCATCAGTGGCGATCTGGCCGATCGCGGCGATGACGTTTCCTACAAGAGGTTCGGGTCGCTGCTCGAGCACTTGCCGATGCCCGTCCGACTGATGATCGGCAACCACGATTCACGTGCAAACTTCGCCGCGTGCTTCCCCGACACGACCGTCGACGAGGCCGGGTTCGTCCAGTCGGTGTTCGACCTGCCGGATGGCGGCGGGCGGCTTCTTTTTCTCGATACCAACGAACCAGGCTGGAGCGGCGGTCGCTATTGCGACCAACGCCTGGCTTGGCTGACAGCGCGCCTGGAGGAAGCAGACGAACGGCCGGCTTACGTCTTCATGCACCATCCACCGTTCAGCCTGGGCGTTCCGCATTTCGAGAAGATCATCCTCGCCGAGCCAGAACGGCTTCTTCAGGTACTCGAGAGCCACAAAGGCGGGGTGCGTCACCTCTTCTTCGGACACGTCCACATTCCGGTGAGCGGTGTTTCCTCGGCCGGCATTCCCTTCACCGCCGGACGCGGCTGCAATCACCAGATCGTTCTGGATCTGATCGAGGCGGATTGCACCTGGGCAGGAGGCGGCCCCAACTACAACATCATCGTCATCAGGCCGGAGGCCATGTTCGTTCACGCCTTCGACTTCATCGGCGCTCCGACGATCGGAAGAGGCTCATTCCCGCCAGGCCCGTGATCTTGCGTTAGCGCCGCCGCTGCCACCAGACTGTCACGGAACAGTCAAGCGAACCGGCTAAGTAACCCTTTCTTGCAAGCAATACCGCCCTGCCTGCTTCAATATCACGAGGTGATCATGCGCATCCTGCTTTCCACCCTGCTTCTTGCCGCAGGCATTTCTCAGGCTTCCGCGGTCGAGGGCAAGCTCGTCCTCTACACCAGCCAGCCCAATACGGATGCCCAGCAGACAGTCGACGCCTTCATGGCCAAATACCCCGATGTGACAGTCGAATGGGTCCGCGACGGCACGCCGAAGATACTCTCCAAGCTGAGGGCGGAGATCGAGGCCGGTCAGCCGCAGCCGGACGTGCTGCTGATCGCCGACGTGGTGACGATGGAAGGCCTCAAGGCCGAAGGCCGCCTGCTCGCCTATCCGGATGCGGACACGTCGGCCTATGACGCCGGCCTGATGGACAAGGACAAAAGCTATTTCTCGACCAAGCTCATCACCACGGGCATTGTCTACAACACCAAGGCTCCTTTCGTGCCGACCAGCTGGCAGGACCTCACCAAGCCGGAGGCGAAGGGCCTGGTCGCCATGCCGAGCCCGCTTACCTCGGGCGCTGCGATGATCCATACCGTCACCTTGACCGGCAACCTGCCGGAGGGATGGGATTTCTACGGCAAGCTCGCCGAGAACGGCGCACAGGCAGCCGGCGGCAATGGCGACATCCTCAAGGCGGTGTCGGGCGGCGAAAAACTCTACGGCATGATCGTCGACTACATGCCGATCCGCGAAAAGGCCAAGGGCGCACCCGTCGAGTTCGTCTTCCCGACCGAAGGCGTTTCGGCCGTCACCGAGCCCGTCGCGATCCTGTCCACTGCAAAGAATGTCGAGGCGTCGAAGGCGTTCATCGACTTCATCCTGTCGGAGGAAGGCCAGAAGCTGGCGGTCTCGCAGGGCTACATACCGGCGCTTGCCAGCGCCGGCCTGCCGGCGGGCTATCCCGACCGCTCGGCGATCAAGGTGCTCGGCTATGACGCGGCCGCCGCCCTTGCCAACGACGCGGCGAACAAGGAGAAGTTCGCCGAAGTGATGGGTCAGTAGGCGACGCTTTCGTTTGGACGTACCGTCAAGAGGCTTTGAAGACGCCGCGCCGGCATGGCGCGGCGCAAGGGCGCCGGTCCGATTGAGGCCCGGCGCGTTCCTTGCTTCGGTCGGGGTCCTTGCGGCCGTCGCGCTGCTCAGCCTGCTGCCGATGGGCAGGCTGCTCGTCGCCGCGATAGCGCCGGGCGGCGAACTCGACCTTGTGGCATTTTTCGAACGGCTTGCGACCCCGGCGGCGCTTCGGGCGAGTTGGCACACGCTGGACACCGCCTTCTTCGGCGCGCTGCTTTCGCTGCTGATCGGCACCCCCTTTGCCATTGCGGTCGCCCTGACCGATCTGCCGGGCCGCCGGCCGATCGGCTTCCTGCTCCTGCTGCCGCTGATGATCGCGCCGCAGGTCACGGCTCTGGCCTGGCTGCACCTCTTCGGCCCATCGAGCGCGCTGCTCAATGCGTTGAACATCGCCCCGCCGCCCGGCACGCCCAATCCGATTGTCGGCCGCGAGGGAATCATCCTGCTTTACGGCGTGCAGCACGCGCCGATCGTCTTCATCATGCTGCGGGTCGGGCTGGCGCGCATCCCCCGCGATTTCGTCGAGGCTGCGCGCGCGTCCGGCGCGAATTCCGCGCGTACGCTCGCCACCATCGTTCTGCCGCTGGTGAGACCCTATCTTGTCGCCGCCGCAGCGTTGTCCTTCGTGTCGGGCATCGGCAACTTCGGCATTGCGGCCCTGCTTGGCCTGCCGGTCAACTATCTGACCCTGCCGACGCTGATCTACCGGCAGATGTCGAGCTTCGGGCCTGGCGTGCTGCCGCAGATGGCTAGCCTCGCCGTGCTGATCGCTCTTCTGGCGCTCGCAGGCACCGCGGTCCAGATGCGGTCGGTCGGCGACGCCGCACGCTATTCCGGCGGCATTCAAGCCCGGCTTTCCCTCGGCAAGCTGCGCTGGCCGGCGGCAGCGCTCGCCTGGTGCGCCATCTTCCTCCTGCTCATCCTGCCGGGGCTGGCGCTGGTGTCGACTGCGCTGGTTCCTTCCTTCGGCGTCAGGCTCACGCCCGAAACAGCCACGCTCGCCAATTTCACCGAGGTGCTGACCCGTCAGGCGGCCACCATGCGCGCCTTCCGCAATTCGACGCTGCTTTCTCTCGCGGCCGCCGTCATACTGGCGATTGGCGCAATACCCCTCACCATCGGCATGGAACGCTTCGGCATGCGCTCGCGCCGGTGGCTTCAGGGCGCGCTGGAGCTTCCCTATGCAGTGCCGGGCATCGTGCTGGCGATCGCCTGCATCCTGCTTTTCCTGCGGCCGCTGCCGCTGATCGGCAGCATCTATGCGACGCCGTGGATCATCCTCGCCGCCTATCTGATGCGCTTCGCCACCTTTGCCGCCAAGCCGGTCGCGACCGCTGTCCGGCAGATACCGCGCGAGTTGGACGAGGCCGCGGCTGCTTCGGGCGCGGGCGCCGTCAGGCGCATGAGGACCATAACAATGCCACTAGCGCTTCCCGCCGCCGTGGCGGGTGGGCTGCTCGTCTTCATGGGCGCTTTCAACGAACTCACCGTCTCGGCGCTGCTGTGGTCGGGTGGAAACGAGACGCTGGGCGTCGTGCTGTTCAGCCTCGAAGAAGCCGGGCTTGCAACCCATGCGGCAGCGATCGCCGTCACCACCATCGTCGCGGTAGTCCTGATCCTCGCGGTGCTCGACCGTTTTGCAACGCGGCTGCCAGCCGGCGTTCTGCCCTGGCGTTAGAGGCCCCAAGCAGGCGCAAAGACTTGATCAGCCGCCCGGAATGATCCAGGCGTCGGACACGGCGATGTGAATGCGCTCGCCAATGGCAGGCGCGACTGGGTGATCGAGCATGACCTCGTTACCAGTCTCCAGCCGAAGCCGGAGCTCATGCACCGGCCCGCGATAGGTCGTCGAAGCGACGATCGCGGGAAGACCGGCCTCGGCCAGCGCCAGCGACTCCGGCCGGAGCAGAACGTGAACGGGGCCTGTCGCAGCTCCTCCGGCGCCGCGCGCCGTGATCCGATGTCCTGCTATCTCAACTTCGGCATCGCCATTGGCCACACGGAGGGCCTGTCCCGAGACTAGCGCCCCGCGCCCGACAAAACTCGCCACCGTGGCGTCGGCTGGCGAGCGATAGACCTCTTGCGGCGGCGCGAGTTGCAGCAGCCGCCCGCGATCGAGCACGGCGACGCGATCGGCCAGCGCCAGCGCTTCGGCCTGGTCGTGCGTGACGTAGACGATCGTGGCGCCGATGCGCCGGTGGATGTCGCGGAAGACATCGACCATCGAAGCGCGCAGATGCATGTCGAGATTGGCGAGCGGTTCGTCGAAGAGGATGATACCGGCGTCGGCGACCAGGCATCGCGCCAGCGCCACGCGCTGCCGCTGCCCTCCGGAAAGTTCGTCTACCTTGCGAGTGCCGAATCCCGACAGGCCGACCAGGGCGAGCACCTCCTCCACCTTCGCGGCGGCTCTGCGGCAGTCGACACCGCGCATCTTCAGCGGATAGGCGACGTTGCCGGCGACATCCATGTGCGGCCAGAGCGCATAGGACTGGAAGACGATGCCGACGCCTCGCTCTTCCGGCGGCACTTGCCGCACCGGGTCGGATACCACCCGGCCGCCGAAGCGGATGCTGCCCTCATCGGGCGCCTCGAAGCCGGCGATGAGCCTGAGCAGTGTGGACTTGCCACAGCCCGAGGGTCCAAGCAGCGCCGTGAAGGAACCGGCCGGCAGATCCAAGGAAACGCCGTCCACCGCATGGATCGCACCGAAACGGCGAGCAACGTCCTGCATCAGAATTCCTGTCACGTCGCCTCGCTTTCTCGACGGCTGTCAGTTTGCCGGCAGAGGATTTCCCAGACAAATACGAAATCTACACGACACGGGCGAACGATCGGCCTCTTATTCACGATCGACCAGGCATTGCGTCTGGTGTGGCGCGTCCAGCGAGAGCTCGCTCTGTTGTGGACCGGCAAAAGTCGCTAGGATAGCTCGCACTCTCTTGGGGCAAGGAGACAACCTCAGGTGTTGCT
Organism: Pseudomonadota bacterium; assembly: GCA_023428515.1. The sequence goes on from JAEYXI010000313.1 coordinate 9,934, forward strand.
GGCGAATCGCGCGCTGCCGGACACTTCCCAACAGTCGGAAGGCGCCCGCAACGCGATCGCGCGGGTGCGCCTGCACTGGGCGCGAATGGGAATTACCAGGGTCGCCGACGTTACCGGGCTCGATCGCATAGGCATACCGGTGGTGATGGTGTGCCGGCCTAACGCCCGTTCGCTCGCCGTGTCGCAAGGCAAGGGCATGGACCTGGACGCCGCTACCGCTTCCGGGTTGATGGAATCCGTGGAACTGTACCACGCCGAACATATCGAGCGCCCGCTGAAGCTCGGCAGCATGGCCGAACTCTCGCATTCGCACCGGTTCGCCGAAATCGAAAGACTGGCCCGCGTCACCGGCAGAAGATTCACCAGGGACGTGGTGACGCTGTGGATCGAAGGCAGGGAGATCGTCTCGGGCGAGGCGCGTTGGCTGCCGTTCGAATCCGTGAGGGCAAACTTCACGGTTCCCCCTCCTCCCGGAAGCGGCTTCTTCGACTGCAGCAGCAATGGACTCGCCTCCGGAAACACAGTCGACGAAGCGGTCCATCATGGAATCTGCGAGATCGTCGAACGCGACGCGACCAGCCTGTGGAACCGCATGCCGGCCGCCCACCGCCGGCGCACCGGTGTCGATCTCGGCAGTGCGCCTGATGGCCCGTGCCGCGACGTGTTGACGAAACTCGAAAGCGCCGATTTCGACGTTGCCGCGTGGGAAACGACCTCCGACATCGGCGTGCCGGCCTTCTTCTGCCTGATCGCCGATCGACGAGACCGGAACAGTCACTACGGCATAGGCGCGGCAGCACACCCGGTGCCGGGAACCGCCTTGCTGAAGGCGCTCGTCGAGGCCGCCCAGGTGCGAACGACCTATGTGTCGGGGGCGCGAGACGACCTGGCCGCCGAGGAATATGGAGAATCCTATCGCGAGAACCGCCGCAGGCGCGCGGAGAGGCTGCTGGCCGAGCATTCTCCTGTCAGGCGAGTTGCCGCCGGCACGCTGCCGACGAGCGAAACGGCGCGAAATCTGGCCTGGCTGATCGAACGGTTGCAGGCCGCAGGTTTGAACGAGATCATCACCGTTGACCTCGCCAAGGAGGACATCGGCATTCCGGTGGTTCGCGTCGTGATCCCTGGCCTCGAAGGCCCGGACGACCATGACGGCTACGTGCCGGGCGAGCGAGCCCGCCGCATGCAGGAAGCCGGTTCATGAGTGCGATAATCTTTTGCGGGCCGAGTCTCAGCGCGCAAGACATCGCCCCATACAATGGATTCGAATTTCGGCCGCCCGCGCGCCAGGGAGATCTCTACGCCGCCACTCGCGACAACCCGAAGGCGATCGGCGTCATAGACGGCTATTTCGACGGCCAGCCGGCGGTCCTGCACAAGGAGATACTCTGGGCCCTGACTCAGGGGATCGCAGTGTTCGGGGCATCCAGCATGGGCGCGTTGCGTGCGGCCGAGCTTCATTCGTTCGGCATGCGGGGCGTAGGCCGCATCTTCGAAGCGTATCGCGATGGCGACCTCACCGATGACGACGAGGTCGCGCTCATCCACGGTCCGCCCGAGACCGGTTACATCCGCCTCAGCGAGCCCATGGTCAACATTCGCGCCACACTCCAGCGCGCGGTTCGAGAGCAGATCATCGACGAGGCTACCGGCGTCCATCTCACGGCGGTCGCCAAGGCCCAGTTCTATCAATCAAGAAACTGGCCCGGCCTGCTTGAAGCAATCGGCCAAGCGAAGGAAGCGGAAAAGCTGTCGGCCTGGCTGAAAGCCGGGAAGATAGACCAGAAGCGTGAAGACGGGCTCGAACTGCTGAAGCAGATCGATGCGTTCCTGCGCAGCGACGCCCGGCCGGAACCACCGAACTTCCATTTCGAATGGACCGAGACCTGGCACAATGCTCCATGGCGAAATGGAGTTCCGGAGGCCGAGGAGAAAACTGCCGCCGAAGACGAGGCGATCCTCGATGAGTTGCGGTTGCGAGGCGACTACCGACAATTGCGTCGCGATGCCCTGCTTCGACTTCTGGCCCGCAACGATGGCGGCGCAACGCCCGATCGTGAGACGATCAGGCGCGCCATGGGTGATTTCCGCTCGCGACGGGGGCTCATGCGACAGGCCGACGTCGTCGAGTGGACGCGCGAGAACGGAACGGATCTTGCCGGCTTGGAGCGTATGATCGCAGACGATGCGGCCGTCGAGACGCTTGCGCGAGACAGGGATGCAGAACTGCATTGGGCAATGCTCGATCGGCTGCGCGAGTTAGGCCTCTACGCGGACTACCGCAACGGCGCGCTGGCCAAGCGACGCCATTCGTCTTCAACATCCGGGCCACAGCCGCGCACGCTTCTGCTTGCCTGGTATTTCGAGAAACGAATGGGAGAGCCAGTTCCTCGCGACCTTGCCGACTATGCCGCCTCGATCGGATTAACCAACGTCGACAAGTTTTATGAACTTCTGGCTTCTGAGTATACTTTTGCAACCGAGCACAACCTGTCGAATAACTCTAGCGGGACTGATGAAAGATCGCTAACATAACAATGCACTGGGAGATGGTGCTGAAGCCAACATGACGTGCATGCCTCGGT
>JAEYXI010000269.1 GCA_023428515.1 Pseudomonadota bacterium
CTTCGATCTCGATCAGGCCGCACTGTTCTTCCACAAATACCCGATTCCGGGAAAGCTGGAGATCCAGGCGACCAAGCCGCTCGGCAACCAGCGCGACCTCGCGCTTGCCTACTCGCCCGGCGTCGCCGCGCCATGCCTGGCGATCCGCGACGAGCCCGACCTCGCCGCCGACTATACCGGCCGCGCCAATCTCGTCGGCGTGGTCTTCAACGGTTCGGCCGTGCTCGGTCTCGGCAATATCGGACCACTCGCCTCCAAGCCGGTGATGGAAGGCAAGGCAGTCCTGTTCAAGAAATTCGCCGGTATCGACGTCTTCGACATCGAGATCGACGCGCCCGACATCGAGCGCATGGTGAGCACCGTGTCGGCGCTGGAGCCGACCTTCGGCGGCATCAACCTCGAGGACATCAAGGCGCCGGAATGTTTCGAGGTCGAGGAACGCCTGAAGGCGACGATGGGCATTCCCGTCTTCCACGACGACCAGCACGGCACGGCGATCATTGTCGCCGCCGCAGTTCTCAATGGGCTCGAACTCGCCGGCAAACAACTCCCGGAGGTCAAGATCGTCACCTCCGGAGCAGGTGCCGCGGCCCTCGCCTGTCTCAACCTGCTCGTCTCGCTCGGCGCCAAGGTCGAGAACATCTGGGTCACCGATCGTTTCGGCGTCGCTCACAAGGGGCGGGTCGAGGAAATGGATCGCTGGAAGGACCCCTACGTCAAGGACACCGCTGCCCGCACCTTGGCCGACGTCATCTCCGGAGCCGATGTCTTCCTCGGTCTTTCGGCTGCCGGCGTGCTCAGCCCCGCGCTTTTGAAGGCCATGGCGCCGAAACCGTTGATCCTGTCGCTCGCAAACCCGACGCCCGAGATCATGCCAGACGTCGCCCGCGCGGCGCGCCCCGACGCGATGATCTGCACCGGCCGCTCGGACTTTCCAAACCAGGTCAACAACGTTCTCTGCTTCCCCTACATCTTCCGGGGAGCGCTCGATTGCGGCGCGCGCGCCATCAACGAGGAGATGAAGATGGCGGCAGTCCGCGCCATTGCGGCGCTGGCGCGCGAGGAGCCGTCCGACGTGGCTGCGCGGGCCTATGCCGAGGAGACGCCGACCTTCGGCCCCGATTTCCTCATCCCCTCGCCTTTCGATCCCCGGCTCATCCTGCGCATCGCGCCGGCCGTCGCCAGGGCCGCCTGCGAGAGCGGCGTCGCCTCGCGGCCCATCGAGGATTTCGACGCCTATATCGACAAGCTCAACCGCTTCGTCTTCCGCTCAGGCCTCGTCATGAAGCCCGTCTTCTCGATCGCCAAGGGCGCGCAGGCCAAGCGCGTCATCTATGCCGACGGCGAGGACGAGCGCGTCCTGCGCGCTGCACAGGTGGTGCTGGAAGAAGGCATCGCCGAGCCGATCCTGGTCGGCCGTCCGAACGTCATCGACGTCAGGCTCAAGCGCTACGGCCTGCGCATTCGGCCCGGGACCGACTTCGAGCTCATCAACCCGGAGGACGATCCGCGCTACCGCGCCTATGTCGATCTGCTCCTCGAACTGATGGGCCGGCGCGGCGTCACGCAGGAAGCGGCGCGGCTGATGGTGCGCGGCAACCCGACGGTGATCGCCTCGCTCGCCGTCAGGCGTGGCGACGCCGACGCCATGATCTGCGGCCTGGAAGGTCGCTTCGAACGCCATCTGCGCAACGTCACCTTGATCATCGGCCGACGTGCGGAGATCCAGGATCGCGACCTCTCGACGCTCTCGATGCTGATTACCCAGCGCGGCGTCATCTTCTTCACCGACACTTACGTCACCGTCGATCCGACGCCCGAGGAGATCGCTGAGATGACGGTACTCGCGGCGGAGGAGATTCGCCGCTTCGGCATCGAGCCCAAGGCCGCGCTGCTGTCGCTGTCGGATTTCGGCTCGCGCGACGCGCCGAGCGCCATCAAGATGCGCCGCGCCGGTGAAATCCTGAAGCAGATCGCGCCCGACCTGCAATTCGACGGCGAGATGCACGCCGACACCGCGCTCTCCGAGGCGCTGCGCCAGCGGGTCTACCCGCATTCGACCCTCAAGGGCGAGGCGAACCTTCTGGTCTTCCCGAGCCTCGACGCCGCCAACATCACGCTCACCGCAGTCAAGCAAATGATGGACGCGCTGCATGTCGGCCCGATCCTGCTCGGCACCGAGAAGCCCGCCCACATCCTCACCCCGTCCGTCACCTCGCGCGGCGTGGTGAACATGACGGCGATCGCGGTCGCCGAGGGCGCTCACAAGACCCAGGAACTCGCGCAGACGTGACTGCACCGGCACAACCAGCGATGGCGAAATCCGACCGAACGGCTAACGTCACCATCTGTAGAATAGGCCATCGATCGACGGGATTGCGGGGCATGCCGGCACGGCCGCGGAGACTGGGAAGGTTTGCTGCGCTGGTTCTGGTAGCGGCAGCCATCATGTCTCTCCTGCCCGAGGCCGCACTCGCCGCCTCCCGCGCCTGCCGCCAACTTGAAGCAGAGCTCGCGGCCGCCGCCGGCGGGGGGCGGCCGGCGGCGCGCTCGCCCCGGCAGGAAGCCGCGATCGCCCGGCAGCGCGAGCAGTTGCAGGTGGCGAAGCGCCAGTCGCGCAGTGCCGGTTGCGGCTTCAAACTCTTCGGCGGCGGCTCCAATTCCTGCGGCGCGATCAATGCCAAGATCGCCAAGATGGAACGCAATCTCGACGCGCTTCAGCGCCGCCGCTCCAATGCCGTCGGCTCCGGCCGCTCCCGCCAGCAGATCATGGCCGCGCTGCGGGCGAACGGCTGCCGCGACGAGGCCGTCGCCGGGAGGCAGCCTGCGCGCCAGGATGACGGCACGCGAAACCTCTTCGACAAGCTCTTCGGCGGCAGTATCCGCCAGCGCGGCTCGATCGAAGAGTTGGGTGAGCCGGTGCGTCGGGGCGACGAGAATAGAGACGCCCGCCGTGCCTCAAGGGAGCCGGAAGGCGGCTGGGTGAACGACAACGGCCGCATCCGCTATTCGGCGCCGCGCGGCAGCTACCGCACGCTCTGCGTGCGTACCTGCGACGGCTATTATTTCCCGATGTCGAGCTCTTCGTCCCCGTCCGACTTCGAGCGCGACCAGGCGAACTGCCAGACGAGCTGTCCCGGAACGGAGGTGCAGATCTACTACCACCGCAAGGAGCTGGAATCGGAAGCCATGGTCTCCGGCCTGTCCGGCCAGCCCTATGCCGACCTCCCCACCGCCTGGCTCTACAAGCAACCTGACACGCCGAGCCCCGCTGGCTGCACCTGTGGGGCGGTGCGCAACGCCGGACCCAAGAATTTCAGCATCGTCGCGGGCAATCCCCCGTCGGCGCCGGTCCAGTCCGGACCTGTCACGCCCCATCCGCGACCCGACCCTGCCGCCGATCCGGAAACGCTGGCGAACCGCTATGGCGGGCTCGATGCCGAGACGCTCCGGCGCATGGCCGTGGCGCCGAAGACCGGCAAGCCGGCGGCCCCCGGCGAGGAGAAGAAGATCAGGGTCGTCGGGCCTGTGTTCCTGCCGGACCCAGAAGCGGCAGCAGATCCGCAAGCTCCGGGCCAGAATCCAATCCGGTGAGCGCCAGGCGGAGCGGCGCGAACAACATCTTGCCCTTGCGCTTGGTCTGCTCCTTCACCTCGTCGGTCCAGGCCTTCCAAGTGCTCGCGTCCCAAGGCTCCGGCGGCAGCAGGTCGAAGGCCTTGCGGACATATTCGCGATCCTTCTCCGAGAAGTCGGGCAGCACGTCCGGCCCCTGCTGCACGATACGCCACCAGTTGGTGGCGTCGGTGAGCTTGTCGAGGTTGCCGCGCACGGCGAGCCAGAAAGGCTCCGCGTGGTCGCCCATGATGCCGAATGCAGCGAGCCTGTCGCGGGCCTCGTTGAAAGGCATCTGGCGCAGCAAATCGCGGTTCAGCGCATTGAGGTCTTCCGGATCGAACTTGGCGGCCGACTTCGAGGTCGCAGCGATATCGAAACGCGACGCCAGTTCCGGCATGGAAGGCGCGGCCACCACGTTTTCCGACGTGCCGGTCAGCACGGCGAGCGAAGCCACCGTCATAGGTTCGATGCCAGCTTCGCGCAGGCCCGCGATCGACAGCGCGCCAGTGCGTTTCGACAGCGCCTCGCCCGTTACGGTGGTCAGCAGATTGTGGTGGCCGAAAGTCGGCGGCTCGGCGCCCAGCGCCTTGAACAGCTCGATCTGCACACCGGTGTTCGTGACGTGGTCGTCGCCCCGGATGACGTGGGTGATGCCCATGTCGATGTCGTCGGTGACCGAAGGCAGCGTGTAGAGATAGGTGCCGTCCTCGCGGATCAGGATCGGGTCGGAGAGCGAGGCGAGGTCGATCGTCTCCTCACCCCGTACGAGGTCGTTCCACTCGACATCGGTCCGCTCCGGCTCCATCGGATCGTTGCGGAAATTCGGCAGCAGGAAGCGCCAGTGCGGCTTGCGTCCGTCCGATTCGTATTCGGCGATCTGTGCGTGCGTCAGCTGCAGCGCCTCACGGCCGTAGACAGGAGGAAGACCGCGCGTGCGGCGTATCTTGCGCCTGAGGTCGAGCTCCTCCGGCGTTTCGTAGCATGCGTAGAGCAGCCCTGCCCGCTTCAACCTCTCGACCGCATCTTCATAGATCTCGAAGCGCCGCGACTGGTATTCCGTCGCATCCTGGAAGATGCCCAGCCAATGCAGGTCGTAGAGGATCGCGTCGGCATATTCCTGCCGGGAGCGGGCCACGTCGGTATCGTCAAAGCGCTGCACGAAATTGCCGCCGTTCTTCATGGCGAACAGCCAATTGAACAGCGCCGTGCGCGCATTGCCGATGTGGATGTGGCCGGTGGGCGATGGAGCGAAACGGACGGTAACGGACATAGGCGGGCCGTAAACAAAGCTTTCGGAAGTTACAACACAAATCGCCTCGCACCCGCACGCGAGACATAAAGCATGAAATCGAGCTTGGGAAGCGTCGGCTAACAGACCGCATGGAAGGTAGCCCGGCCGCATATTGGCGGCCGGGCTGCTTATCAGGCGAGGCCTTTGGTCAGTTCCAGGGCCTGCCGTTCGAAGAGCCGGCGGTAGATGCCGTTTTCCTTGCGCACCAGCATCTCGTGACGCCCCTCCTCCACGATCCTGCCGCGGTCGAAGACGAGCAACCGGTCAAGGGCCTTCACGGTCGACAGCCGGTGCGCGATGACCAACGTGGTGCGCCCCGTCATCAGCCGTTCCATGGCCTGCTGGATCAGCACCTCCGACTCCGAATCGAGGCTCGATGTCGCCTCGTCGAGGATCAGGATCGGCGCGTCCGCCAGGAAGGCGCGCGCGATCGCCACGCGCTGGCGCTCGCCGCCCGACAGCTTCACACCACGTTCGCCGACCAACGTCGAATAGCCCTTAGGCAGCCTGGCGATGAAATCATGCGCGCTCGCAAGCTTCGCCGCATGCTCGATCTCCGCCTGGCTTGCACCGGGTCGTCCATAGGCGATGTTCTCCGCCAGCGAGCGATGGAACAGGATCGGCTCCTGCTGCACGATCGCGATCTGCGACCTCAGCGACGCCTGCCTTGCGTCGGCGATGTTCTGCCCGTCGATCAGGATGCGGCCCTGGTTCACGTCGTAGAGCCGTTGGATCAGCTTGACGAAGGTCGTCTTGCCCGATCCCGAATGGCCG
>JAEYXI010000423.1 GCA_023428515.1 Pseudomonadota bacterium
GTGCGAATCCTCCTCGTCGCCGACAGGCGTCTCGAGCGAGCTCGGCTCCTTGGCGCTCTTCAGCACCTTGCGCACCTTCTCCAGCGGCATGGCGAGCTTTTCGGCCAGTTCCTCCGGGGTCGGCTCGCGGCCGATCTCGTGCAGCATCTGGCGCGAGGTCCGCACGATCTTGTTGATCGTCTCGATCATGTGGACCGGGATGCGGATGGTGCGGGCCTGGTCGGCGATCGAGCGGGTGATCGCCTGCCTGATCCACCAGGTCGCGTAGGTCGAGAACTTGTAGCCGCGGCGGTACTCGAACTTGTCCACCGCCTTCATCAGGCCGATGTTGCCTTCCTGAATCAAATCAAGGAACTGCAGGCCGCGGTTCGTGTACTTCTTCGCGATGGAGATGACGAGGCGCAGATTGGCCTCGACCATTTCCTTCTTGGCGATAGCCGCCTCGCGCTCGCCCTTCTGCACCTGGTTGACGATCTTGCGGAATTCCTGGATCGAAATGGCGGTCTCGGTCGCCAGGCTCTGGATCTCCGAGCGGAGCGACTTGATCGTCTCCTTCTCGTTCTTGGTGAACTCCTTCCAGCCCTTGGCGGACAGGTTGGCGATCGACTTGATCCAGTTCGGATCGAGCTCCGAGCCCTGGTAGTGCTCCAGGAAGGCCTCGCGCTTGACGCCATAGCTTTCGGCGAGGCGCAGGAGCTTGCCCTCGTTCTGCACCAGGCGCTTGTTGATGTCGTAGAGCTGCTCGACCAGCGCCTCGATGCGGGCCTGGTTGAGCGACAGCGACTTCACCGCCTTGATGAGTTGGTCCTTCAGCTCCTTGTGGCGACGCAGCTGGCTGGGCGACAGCGTGCCGGAGGCCGACAGCCGGTTCTCGACCTGCTGGTCCTGCAGCTTCCTCAGCTTCTTGTAGGTGTCGGCGATGACGTCGAAGGTCTCCATGACCTGCGGGCGAAGCTCGGCTTCCATCGCGGCCAGCGACAGGCTCGCCTCGTCCTCGTCGTCCTCTTCCTCTTCCAGCCCGCGCGTATCGCCGCCGACATTGGTGATGTCGTCGTCATCGCGGGAAGGACGGCCGCGGGTCTTTTCTTCCTGGGCGGGCTTTGTGTCCTCCTCCGGGCGCGCCACGACCGGCGCCTGCTTGGCCTCGGGGCCGGCATAGGTCGCCTCGAGGTCGATGATCTCGCGCAGCAGGATCTTCGCTTCGTTGAGCTCGTCGCGCCAGATGATGATGGCCTGGAAGGTCAGCGGGCTTTCGCAAAGGCCCGCGATCATCGTCTCGCGGCCGGCCTCGATACGCTTGGCGATGGCGATTTCGCCTTCGCGCGACAGCAGCTCGACCGAACCCATCTCGCGCAGATACATGCGCACGGGATCGTCGGTGCGGTCGGTCGGCTCCTTCTTGGCCGTAGTGGTCGCAACGGCCGTGCCGGTCTGCTCGGCAAGCTCGTTGGCGTCCTCCTCGGCGTCTGCCGCCGTCGGCTCGGCCTCGGCTTCCTCGGCGGTCTCGTCGTCCTCGACGACGTTGATGCCCATGTCGGAGAGCATGGACATGGTGTCCTCGATCTGTTCGGAGGTCACTTCCTCCGAGGGCAGCACCGAATTCAATTCGTCCATCGTGACATAGCCGCGCTTCTTCGCGGCCTTGATCATCTTCTTGACGGCATCATCGGAAAGGTCGAGGAGGGGGCCATCGGTGGCGCCTTCGCGTTCGGTTTCTGCCTCTTCCTTTTCCTTGGTCTTTGTCGCCATTCTTTCAGCTTCTCCATACGGTCCACACTGGCCCCGGCAGGCCCGAACCGACTATAAACCGACGCACTCGCCAAACCTGCGCTTTCGAGCCAATTGCGTCTAAATACCGATTAACACTGTAAAATGGGGCGGACACCCACTCCCGTCCACCCAGCCAGCGTACCATTTCCGCACAATTATGTGCGCGGCCTTTCGCAGGTTAACGTTTCGAATCGACCTGATTCCGGCATTCTCGCCAAAGGTCAAGCGCCTGTCGCATGATTCGCGTTAAAAAAGCGAATCAAATGCTCAGAAACTCCGCCCGGCCCTGCCGGATGGTATGCCGAACCCTTCGATCAGAGCTTCGGTGGCCTGGACATCGCGGAATTGCGCCTGAATTTCGACCAGATGACGGTAATTTTCGTCGGTCGGTTCGTTCGCGAGCGCCATCTCGGCCGCCTTCAACTCCTTATGTAGAGTGCCGGCGCTGCGGTGCAAGTGGAGCGCCTGGGCGAAGGCTTCGCGCGCGTCGTCGACTGCGGCGTCCTCCAGCACGGGCCAGAGCCGCGCCTTGCGAATCAAGGAGACCGCGCGCTCCCAGCTGTCCATCTGGCCGGCCGCCTCGACCCTCGCCAGCACCTCGCCGCGATCGTTTGCCGCATCATGCGCGAGGGCGTCGAGGACCGTCGCATGAAGCTGGCGCAGGTCCGGATGCGACAATTCGAGGAATTCGGCATGCTCGAAATTCTCGTCGATCAGCGAGGGATGGTTGACCAGCGCCACGACTATCGCGGCTTCCCGGAGCGGCATGACGCCGCCGGCGCGCTTCACCAGCGCCGAGCGCGCCAGGCTTTCGGAGACAGCGAAGCGGCTCGCTGCCGCGCCTGGCCGGGCGAACTGGCCGCCCTGCCCCTGCGGCCCCTGGGCATTCGGCCCGCGCCTTTCCCATTCGCCCGCGCGCAGCGGCTTCTGCTTGGCGCGGCCGAAAAACGTCTGCACGCGCTCGCGCATCTCCTGCGCATAGTGGAAGCGCACGCTCTCGTCCCTGATACGGCCGGTGAGGTCGCGCAACGTCTTTTCGAGTTCTGCCTTGCGCTCCGGCGTATCGAAGACGCCGCCGGAGGTCTCGCGCATCCAAAGCAAGTCGGCGAGCGGACGCGCGTCTGCAAGGACCTGCCGGAAGGCATCCGCCCCTTCGGCCCGCACCAGATCGTCGGGGTCCTTGCCCTCGGGCAGAAGCGCGAAACGCGTGGTGCGGCCGGGCTGGATCGCCGGGAGCGCGAGGTCGGCGGCGCGCCATGCGGCCTTCAGGCCGGCCGCGTCACCGTCGAAGCAGAGCACCGGCTCGGGCGACATCCGCCACAGAAGCTCGAGCTGGTTTTCCGTCAGCGCGGTGCCGAGCGGCGCGACCGCATTCTCGAAGCCCGCCTGCGCCAGCGCGATCACATCCATATAGCCTTCGACGGCAATGATCGTGCCGCCGCGCGCTATCGCCTTTCGCGCCCGGGCGAAATTGTAGAGCACATTGCCCTTGTGAAAGAGCTCGGTCTCCGGCGAGTTCATGTATTTCGCCAGCGCGTCGGAAGACAGCGCCCTGCCTCCGAAGGCGATGATGCGTCCCCTGGAGTCGGGGATCGGGAACATGATGCGGTCGCGGAAATAATCGTAGGAAACAGGAATGTCGTCGCCGTGGCGCACCAGCCCACAGGCTTCGATTTCAGCCTTCCCGACACCCTTGGAGGCCAAAAACTCCTTCAGCGCGTTGCGGCTCTCGGGCGCGTAACCCAGCCGGAAGGATTGCTGCGTCGCCGGCGTCAGGCCGCGGTCACGCAGATAGGCGCGGGCTCGGGCGCCCGCCGCCGAGTGGAGCTGGTCCTGAAAAAACTTCGTCGCCAGTTCCATCACGTCGATCAGGCTGGTGCGCTCTTTCTCGCGCTGTTCCGCCCGCTCGTCGCGCACCGGCATCGGCACGCCCGCCAGTCCGGCGATGCGCTCGACGGCTTCCGGGAAGCTGACGCCCTCGAGCTCGGTCAGGAAGCGGAAATGATCGCCCGACACGCCGCAGCCGAAACAGTGGTAACGGCCCTTCTTGTCCTCGCAGTGGAAGGACGGGCTCTTCTCGCCATGGAAGGGGCAGCATGCCCAGTAATCGCCGCGCGAGGCGTTGGTCTTTTTCCTGTCCCACGAGACGCGCTGACCGATAACAGATGAAATCGGCACGCGGTCGCGTATCTCGTCGAGAAAGGCGTTGTCGAAGCGCATAGGCGGAAGAGACTCTTTGCCCAGCATATAAGCATGGCGGAGCGGCCGGGCGACAGCTAATCAGCCTCTTGCCCGGGATTCACAGGACGTCGCGCCGATGCACATTGTCGACTTCGATGCTATATTGAGATGATGAACGATCTCTCGCTGAAGACCATTCTGGAGAATGCCGAGGCCTGGCCGGAGGAAGATCGCCGGGAACTTGCCGATTATGCACGCGTCATCGAGGCGCGTCGCAACGGAGTTTACCCGGTCGACGAATCCGAAAGGCTGGCGATCGAAGAAGGCCTGGACGACGCGGACAAGGGCAGATTTGCCACCGAGTCGATGCTCGCGGAATCGGCCAAACGCTTCAAGGCATGAAGGTCCGATATACCAACAGGGCATTCAGAGACCGGGAAGACATCCTCACCTATTTGAAGGCACGATCGCCCGCCGGCGCGCGTAATGTGCTGGATCGCTTCGGCGATGCGGCTTCGTTGCTTGGCCAACAGCCTTTGGCCGGTCTTCCTACCGACACGCCCGATGTCCGGGTTCTGTTCGTCGGGCGCTACCCTTACAAGTTCTTCTACCGGGTTCGGGGCGATACCGTCGAAATCCTGCATATCCGGCACACGGCGAGGACCCCGATCAAGTCGCTGTGACAAGGCGACCCCTGCGGGCCGCCGCCGTTGGGCAGGCTAGCCCTTCATGTATCCCAGACCCTCGACGATCTTGCCGTCCCGCACGCGCATGATGTTGACGCCGCGGACCCGATCCGTCTCCTGTTCGCCCCAGCGAAGCCGCCAGCGGATGATTCCGCGGTCCTCGCCGGCCCAGATCTCCTCCGCTTCGAAGACGAGGTTCGCAGAGGATGCAATGCCCTTCCAGAAGGTCAGGCAGGCCTCACACCCCTCGTAGCGAGCGCCGTCC
>JAEYXI010000457.1 GCA_023428515.1 Pseudomonadota bacterium
CACCTGATCGCCTTCACCAAGCAGTCCGGCGGCGAGTTCCAGATCGGCGTGATGAAGACCGACGGCTCCGGCGAACGCATCCTGTCCACCGGCTTTCAGCAGGAGGGACCGACCTGGGCGCCGAACGGACGCTACATCATGTTCTTCAAGGAGGCCGCGGGGTCGGGCGGGCCGCGTCTCTATTCGATCGACCTGACGGGCCGCAACGAGCAGGCGATCCCGACGCAGAATTTCGGCTCGGATCCGGCCTGGTCTCCGCTGCTCGAATAGATCAAATTTTAACCATCGGCGGCGCGGTCACCAATGCGCCGCCTTCGTGCCGTATTTCCGCCAAGGGAGCACGGACACTTGCGAAACATGGGACGGCTGGGCGCGGACGGGGGACAGTCAGAAACCGTTAACCATGTTTCTTGAACGCCGGTTAACCGCGATGTGGTTACTGGTTGCTCAACGAAGTCACTCGAATGCGAAGGAGAGGCCGGCATGCGCCGCATCGCAGCAATCACCCGTAATCCGCTCGTTGTAGCGTTGTTCCTGGCGCTCGCGGTCGCGGGCTGCGCCAACAAGAAGACCCCGAACAATGCGGCCGACCTGGGCCTGGCCGGCGGCGCAGCGACGCCGGGCTCCGCACAGGACTTCACAGTCAATGTCGGCGACCGCATCTTCTTCGACACCGACAGCTCGGTCATTCGCGCCGACGCGCAAGGGATCCTGTCCCGCCAGGCGCAGTGGCTGAACAAGTACCGCCAGTACGCGATCGTCATCGAGGGCCACGCCGACGAGCGCGGCACCCGCGAATACAACATCGCGCTCGGCGCCCGCCGCGCCGCCGCGACGCGGGACTTCCTCGCCGCGCGGGGCGTCGCCGCCAACCGCATGAAGACGATCTCCTACGGCAAGGAGCGGCCGGTCGCTGTCTGCGACGACATCTCCTGCTGGTCGCAGAACCGCCGCGCGGTCACCACGCTCTCCGGAGCCGGCAGCTGAGGCCTAAAGGTCACACTCATGTCGAAAGGCGGCCGTTCTGGCCGCCTTTTTCGTTTGGCAGGGTATGGAAACAAAATTTGGCCGAAGTCTCGTCTTGCTCTAAAAGCCGAAACGCGCGGATGCGCACCAAATGTTCCTCTCCATCGTTGAGAAGCCCATGTATTTTCGATCGATCCTGAGCGGCACGCTCGCAATCCTGTTGGTGTCCGGCGCGGTCGTCCATGCGGACGAGCGGGTCGGCCTCCTGAATTCGTTCAAGTCCGACAGCGCCGAAAGCGGCCTGTCGCTGCCCAAAATCGGACTGCCGAAGCTTTTCGGCGGCAAGGAAAAGTCTTCCGGCCAGGTCGAGATGGCTCAGGCTGGCGACCCCCGCATAACCGCGCTCGAGGAGCAGATCCGCTCGCTCTCCGGCACCATCGAGGAGCTGAACTTCCAGATCCTGCAGATGCAGGAGCAGATGCGAAAGATGCAGGAAGACAACGAGTTCCGCTTCCAGGAGCTCGAAGGAAAGAAGACCGACGCCGGCACGCCGACCGACAACAATGTCGCGTCGGCGCCAGCCGCGCGTGAACCGGCAGGCCGCGTCTCGCCGCCCGCGACCGAGGATCAGGCCGCGGCGGCCCAGGAGGACGATGCGGTGGGCGTCCCGATGGAGCCGGAAGTGCTCGTCGACAACGGCACCGGCGACCCGGCGGAGGTTCCGTCGGGCGACGCCGCTGGCGGCCTCGGCACGCCACCGAAGGATTTCGGCACCATCACCTTCGACGACAAGGGCAATGTGACGGGCGGCAGCGTCGGCGAGCAGACCACGCAGTCGGTGCCCGGAACGACCGGAGCAACCGCCGGCCAGGCGCCGGTTCGGGAGGCCGCGCCCGGCACGGCGAACGGAGCGGACGGCGAAACCCAGGTCGCTGCGCTGCCCTCGACGGACGATCCGGAAGAGCTCTACCGCAATTCCTACGAGTTCATCCTCTCGGGCGACTACGGCACGGCGGAAGCGGGTTTCCGCAACCACATCTCGCGATTCCCGTCCGACCCCCGGACGGCGGACGCGCATTTCTGGCTTGGCGAGGCGCTGCTCGGCCAGAAGAAATACCGCGACGCGGCCGAGACCTTCCTGTCGGCCAACAAGGAATACCCGTCGTCCAAGAAGGCGCCGGACATGCTCTTGAAGCTTGGCGTGTCGCTCGTCGGCCTCGACCAGAAAGACGTCGCCTGCGCGACCTTCTCCGAGATCGGCAAGCGTTATCCCGATATTTCCGGCGCGCTGAAAGAGCGCGTGAAGCAGGAACAGGCCCTGGCCGCGTGCTGACCGCGCCGCAAGGCATCGATTCCCTACGGCTGTTTTCGCCCTTCGACCTCGCCACGCGCCGTTCCGTGATCGCCGCTGTCTCAGGCGGCAGCGATTCCACCGCGCTCCTCCTTCTGCTTGACCAGCATCTCAATCGTTTTTCGCCGGCGACGCGGCTCACCGCCGTCACCATCGACCATGCGCTGCGACCGGAGTCGGCTGCCGAAGCCGCCGCCGTCGCCGGGCTCTGCGAAAAGATCGGCATCCCCCATCGCATCTTGGAATGGACGGGCGACAAGCCCGCGACCGGGATTGCCGCCGCCGCACGCCAGGCCAGGCACGACCTGCTGGCCGAGGCGGCAGCCGGGGAAGGCAGCGATCTTGTCTTCACCGGACACACCGCGAACGACCAGGCCGAGACCGTGCTGATGCGGCAGGCGCGCGGCGACGCCGGCGACGGCGGACGCGGGCTGGCCGGCATGGCGCCGGCGACGCTGTTCGACGGAAAGACCTGGTTCGCACGGCCGCTGCTCGGCATCCGGCGCGAAGTTTTGCGCGAGTTCCTGCGGCAACGTGGCGTCGAATGGCTGGACGACCCGAGCAACGTCAACCAGCGCTATGAGCGGTCGCGCATCCGCAGACAGCTTGGCGAAACGGACGGCGAAGCGGCGACTGCCGCCGCTCTGGAGGTCGCCGCGCAGGCAGGCAGGGAGCGGCAGCGTCTTGGAGAGGTGGCCGCGGATCTCATCCGCCAGCATGCCGATCGCCCTGCCCCAGGCCTGCTCCGGCTGCAGCCGGATTTCTTCCGGGCCGAAGCGGCCGACGCCGCGATCTACGGGTTGCGCATACTGCTCGCCGTCACCGGCGGCACGCCGCAGCTGCCCGACGCGGCGAGGACCGCAGCACTCCATGCCAGGCTTCAGGGAGACGATCCGGTCCGCACGGTGCTCGCCCGCTCGCTTGTCGATCGGCGCAAGGCCGGGACCTTCCTGCTGCGCGAGAGACGCGGCCTGCCGGAAGGCAACGCGACGGAGGATAGAGCGATCTGGGACGGGCGCTATCGGATCACGGGCGCACTCGCAGGGCCGTCACGCGGCTGGCCTTCCCCAGGCGATGCGAAGGGCCAGATCCCCGACGGCCTGCTGCGCCAAGCCGCCATGGGAGAGCCTGTGCTTGCGCCGAACCGGACCGCCATTCCGATCCTCGCGCCCTGGGCGCGCTATTTGCCGTCCTTCGATCTCGCTCCGGCGCGCGCCGTGGCGCATCTGATCGGGGCGCCTGAGATCGCGCCGTTGCCATTTCGGGAACACATTGAGAGTAAAGCTTAACCGAGACAGGCTGTCACGCTTGGCAATAGTAGCCGTGGTCCCTATGTTAGAGGCACGGAAATACCACCTTTGACGGGCGTCCCTTGCGGCGCTGACAGGACATTAGATGAATCCGAATTACCGCAATCTGGCGCTCTGGGCGATCATCGCCGTTCTTCTGATCGCTTTGTTCAACCTGTTCCAGACGCCGCAGCAACGCGGCTCGACGAGCGAAATCGCCTATTCGCAGTTCCTTACCGAGCTCGATGCCGGCCGCGTCAAGACGGTGACCATCGCGGGTGACCGCATCACCGGCACCTACAGCGACAATTCGAGCGCCTTCCAGACCTATTCGCCCGGCGACTCCACGCTGGTGAGCAGGCTCGAAGACAAGAACGTCACCATCAATGCCCGCCCGGAGAATGACGGCTCCGGATCGATCTTCTCGATGCTGCTCGGCTGGCTGCCGATGATCCTGATCCTCGGC
>JAEYXI010000463.1 GCA_023428515.1 Pseudomonadota bacterium
GAACGAGCGTTCGACGGCCATCAACCCGCATGAAGCCGTCGAGGAAAAGGTTTCCCTGTCGGACCGTTTCGGCCTGTGGCTCGGCTTCCACAAATGCTCGCAGGACGACTATCTCGCCATGATCGAAGGGTACGCCCGCTATCACGGGCTGGAGATGGATCCCGAGCAGCTTCGGGCCGAGGCGCTGGAATGGGCAACCACCCGCGGCGGCCGCTCGGGCCGCGTCGCCTGGCAGTTCACGCAGGACTTGGCCGGACGGCTAGGCAAGCCGCTTAAAGACTGAATGTCTGCGTCGCGCCGATCAAATCGCCGACCATCCCAGGCAACTCCGCCGGGCTGGCTGCGATCCGGGCGACGCCCGCCCCTTCCAATTCCGCGCGGTCTCCAAACCCCCAGAGCACGCCGATCGCCCGTACATCGTTCCTGGCCGCGCCATGCGCGTCGTGAAGGCGGTCGCCGATCATGACCGTCCGCGACGAATCGAGACCTTCGGCGTCCAGTATGTGACTGATCAATTCGCCCTTGTCGGCCCTTGACCCATCCAATGCGGAGCCGTGCACGCGGCGGAAAAAGCGGGCCAGGCCGAAATGGTCGATGATATCGATTGAGTATGCTTCCAGCTTCGATGTCGCGACGAACAGCGTGTAACCGGTATCGGTCATCGTCTGCAGCACATCGACGATGCCAGGGATGAGCTCGTTCTCGAACTTGCCGACCTCGCCGTACCGCTGTCGGTAATAGCCCACCGCCTCCGCCGCCATGACTTCGTCGCCGAGCATCTCCATGAAGGTCGCTTGCAGAGGCGGCCCGATATGGCGGCGCAGCGCCTGGGGCGGCGGCGGCTCCCGCCCCATCTGGCGCAATGCATGCTGCATCGAACTGGTGATGCCTATGAAGGGGTCGGTCAGCGTGCCGTCGAGATCGAAAAGAACCGATCCCAGTATTTCCGTCATCAAGCAAATTCCATAATGATTGCGTCCACCGCCAGGCTGTCGCCCGGCTTGGCGACGATCTTCGCCACTGTCAAGTCGCGCTCGGCCCTGAGCACATTCTCCATCTTCATCGCTTCGACGACGGCGAGCGTCTCGCCGGCCTTCACTTCCTGGCCGGTGGCCACGCCAATCGAGACGACGAGGCCGGGCATCGGGCAGAGCAGCAATTTCGACGTGTCGGCCGCCGCCTTCTTGGGCATCAGCCTTTGGAGATCAGCCACATGCGGCTCCATCACGAAGGCGTCGACCGACATGCCGCGCCAGGCGATGTTGATGCCATTGAGACGCGGCCGGATCTGCGCGGCGACCGCCCTGCCCCCGACCGTCCCGCGCCAGACAGGATCGCCCGGCCGCCAGTCCGAAGCAATCGCAAGCGCCTTGCCGCCGTCTATCGCGATTTCGGCAGCCGGCAATTCGCCGGTCACCGAGACTGTCAGATAGTCCTCGCCAAGGCGCACGACCCATTCGCGGCAGTCCGACGCCTCCGCCGGCCGGAGCCGGCCGGACAGCCGGCCAAGCCGCTCGCAGCGCACCAGTTCGACCGACGCCGCTATCGCCGCGAGCATTTTGGTTTCGGCCGCGTCGGGCGTAACCGGATGGAACCCGTCGGGATATTCCTCGGTGATGAAGCCGGTCGAAAGTCGTCCTTCCCGCCAGCGCGGATGGCGCATCAGTGCCGCCAGGAAGGGCATGTTGTGCTGGATGCCGTCGACCACGAAGCCGTCGAGCGCCTCCGACATCGCGTCTATCGCCTCACCGCGCGTCGGCGCCCAGGTGCAGAGTTTTGCGATCATCGGATCGTAGAACATCGAGATCTCCGACCCTTCCGTCACGCCCGTATCGTTACGCACGAGGATATCGCCGGAGCGCCCCTCCTCAGGCGGCCGGTATCGCGTCAAGCGGCCGATCGAGGGCAGGAAGTTGCGGTAAGGGTCTTCGGCATAGAGACGGCTCTCCACCGCCCAGCCGTTCAGCTTCACGTCTTCCTGTTTGATCCCCAGCTTCTCGCCGGCAGCAACGCGGATCATCTGCTCGACAAGGTCGATGCCGGTAATCAGCTCGGTCACCGGATGCTCGACCTGCAGGCGCGTGTTCATCTCGAGGAAGTAGAAATTGCGGTCCTTGTCGACGATGAACTCGACCGTGCCGGCGCTCTGGTAGTCGACGGCCTTCGCCAGCGCCACCGCCTGCTCGCCCATGGCGCGCCGGGTCTTCTCGTCGAGGAACGGTGACGGCGCCTCCTCGACGACCTTCTGGTTGCGGCGCTGGATCGAGCATTCACGCTCGCCGAGATAGATGACGTTGCCGTGGCCGTCGCCGAGCACCTGGATCTCGATATGGCGTGGGTCGACCACGAATTTTTCGATGAACACCCGATCGTCGCCGAAGGAGCTTTTCGCTTCCGAGCGCGCCCGCTCAAAACCGTCGCGCACCTCCGCCTTGTCCCAGGCGATGCGCATGCCCTTGCCGCCGCCGCTGGCAGAAGCCTTGATCATCACCGGATAGCCGATCTCGCCGGCGATCTTCTCGGCGTGCGCTGCGTCCTCGATGACGCCCAGGAAGCCCGGCACGGTCGAGACCTTTGCAGCGTTGGCGAATTTCTTCGATTCGATCTTGTCGCCCATGGCTTCGATCGCCTTGGGTTTCGGACCGATGAAGACGATGCCGTCCTTCTCCAGCGCCTCGCAGAAGGACGCCCGTTCGGACAGGAATCCGTATCCCGGGTGCACCGCCTCCGCCCCGGTCGCCTTGCAAGCCTCGATGATCTTCTCCGCGACGAGATAGCTCTGCGACGCCTGCGACGGACCGATATGCACCGCCTCGTCAGCCATCTCGACATGCACGGCGTCGCGGTCGGCGTCCGAATAGACCGCGACCGTGGCGATTCCCATCTTCCTGGCTGTCTTGATGACCCGGCAGGCGATCTCGCCACGATTGGCGATCAGGATCTTCTTGAACATGCGGTGGCGCGTTCCCCGGGAGAGTTCCTACGTCTATACG
>JAEYXI010000465.1 GCA_023428515.1 Pseudomonadota bacterium
GCGGAGGGCTTCGAGCAGTTCATCGACGTCAAGTACAAGGGCACCAAGCGCTTCGGCCTCGACGGCGGCGAGTCGCTGATCCCGGCGCTGGAGCAGATCGTCAAGCGTGGCGGCCAGCTCGGTCTCAAGGAGATCGTTCTGGGCATGGCCCATCGCGGCCGCCTCAACGTGCTCTCCCAGGTGATGGCCAAGCCGCACCGCGCCATCTTCCACGAGTTCAAGGGCGGCTCCTACGCGCCTGACGACGTGGAGGGTTCTGGCGACGTCAAGTACCACCTCGGCGCCTCGTCCGACCGCGAGTTCGACGGCAACAAGGTGCACCTGTCGCTGACCGCCAACCCCTCGCATCTCGAGATCGTCGATCCCGTGGTGATGGGCAAGGCACGCGCCAAGCAGGACCAGCTCTTCGGCCGCACAAGGGAAGAGATCGTGCCGCTGGAAGAGCGCGCCAAGGTGATGCCGCTGCTGCTCCACGGCGACGCGGCCTTCGCCGGACAGGGCGTCATCGCGGAAATTCTCGGCTTGTCGGGCCTGCGCGGGCATCGCGTTGCCGGCACGCTGCACTTCATCATCAACAACCAGATCGGCTTCACCACCAACCCGCGCTTCTCGCGCTCGTCGCCCTATCCGTCGGATGTCGCGAAGATGATCGAGGCGCCGATCTTCCACGTGAACGGCGACGATCCGGAAGCGGTCGTCCATGCCGCGAAGGTGGCGACCGAGTTCCGCATGAAGTTCCACAAGCCGGTCGTGGTGGACATGTTCTGCTACCGCCGCTTCGGCCACAATGAGGGCGACGAGCCTGCCTTCACGCAGCCGATCATGTACCGCAAGATCCGCAGCCAGAAGACGACGGCTGCGATCTATGCCGACCGCCTGATCGCCGAAGGCCATGTCAGCCAGGAAGAGGTCGACAAGATGCGGGCCGACTGGCGCGCGCGGCTGGAATCCGAGTGGGAGATCGGCCAGGCCTACAAGCCCATCAAGGCCGACTGGCTGGACGGCGCCTGGTCGGGGCTGAGGGCCGCCGACAATGAGGATGAGCTGAGGCGCGGCAAGACCGCGGTGCCGGTCAAGACGCTGAAGGAAATCGGCAAGAAGCTAACCGAGGTTCCCAAGGACTTCGAGGTCCACAGGACAATCGGCCGTTTCCTCGATGCCCGCCGCAACATGATCGAGACCGGCGAGGGCATCGACTGGTCGACGGCCGAAGCTCTGGCCTTCGGCTCCATCGTGCTCGACGGCAATCCGGTGCGCCTCTCCGGCCAGGATTCGGAGCGCGGCACCTTCTCGCAGCGTCACTCGGTGCTCTACGACCAGCGCGACGAGACACGCTACATCCCGCTGAACAACCTCTCGGCCGCCCAGGCCGGCTACGAGGTGATCAACTCGATGCTGTCGGAAGAGGCTGTGCTCGGCTTCGAATACGGCTATTCGCTGGCGGCGCCCAACGCGCTGACCCTGTGGGAAGCGCAGTTCGGCGACTTCGCCAACGGTGCGCAGGTCGTGTTCGACCAGTTCATCTCCTCGGGCGAGCGCAAGTGGCTCAGAATGTCGGGCCTCGTCTGCCTGCTGCCGCACGGCTACGAGGGACAGGGTCCCGAGCATTCCTCGGCAAGGCTCGAGCGCTTCTTGCAGCTCTGCGCCGAAGACAACATGCAGGTCGCCAACGTCTCGACGCCGGCAAACTACTTCCACATCCTGCGCCGGCAGTTGAAGCGCGACTTCCGCAAGCCGCTGATCCTGATGACGCCGAAGTCGCTGCTGCGCCACAAGCGCGCCGTGTCGACGCTTTCGGAAATGTCGGGGGAAAGTTCCTTCCACCGGCTTCTGTGGGACGATGCGCAGCTCCTTGCGAACCAGCAGATCAAGCTGGTCAAGGATTCGAAGATCCGCCGCGTCGTGCTCTGCTCGGGCAAGGTCTATTACGACCTCTACGAGGAGCGCGAGAAGCGCGGCATCAACGACATCTACCTGTTGCGCGTCGAGCAGCTCTATCCGTTCCCGGCCAAGGCGCTGATCACCGAGCTCAGCCGCTTCCGCAACGCCGAGATGGTGTGGTGCCAGGAAGAGCCGAAGAACATGGGTGCCTGGTCCTTCATCGACCCGTATCTGGAATGGGTGCTCGCCCATATCGACGCCAAGCACCAGCGCGTGCGCTACACCGGCCGCCCGGCCGCTGCCTCGCCCGCAACCGGCCTGATGTCGAAGCACCTGGCGCAGCTTGGCGCTCTCCTCGACGACGCGCTCGGCGACTAGGTAGGGTGATGGCGTATTTCCACCTAAAGCTGCTGCCTCCGCGCCCGACTTTTCCGGCTGACATGACGGATGCCGAACGCGAGGCGATGGACAAGCACTTCGCCTACTGGCAGCAGAAGGCCGACGAACGCGTCGCTATCGTCGTCGGGCCGGTCTTCGACACGAATGGCGCCTACGGCATGGCCGTGGTGGAAACGGACGATGAGAGCGCCGCAAAGGCTCTTGGCGACAATGATCCAGTGGTGAAGGCAGGGCTCGGCTTCGGCTATGCCGTGGCTTCCATTCCTTCGGCTATCCTGCGGACCTGAGCCGCACCGACGAAACGCAAGGCAGGACCAGAACAATGGCTACCGAAATCCGCGTTCCCACCCTCGGCGAATCCGTGACGGAAGCGACCGTCGGCAAGTGGTTCAAGAAGGTGGGAGACACGATCGTCGCCGACGAGCCGATCGTCGAGCTCGAGACCGACAAGGTGACGGTCGAGGTGCCTGCTCCGGCGGCCGGCACGCTGTCCGAAATCGCTGCCAACGAAGGCGATACGGTCGGTCTTGGCGCGCTGCTCGGCCAGATAGGCGCTGGCGGCGCTGCAGCCGCGAAGCCGGCCGCCAAGGAAGAGCCGAAGAAGGCCGAAGCCAAGCCTGAAGCAGTGGCTCAGGCGGCTGGCAATTCCGGCGCGGACACGGTGAAGGAGGCCGAGAAGAAGACGGCTGCCGTCGCCGGTGACGCCGGACCGGTCGAGACGCGCAAGACGCCGCCGGCGCCCGCCGCCGCCAAGCTGCTCGCCGAAGCCAATCTCTCGGTCGACCAGGTGGCCGGGACCGGCAAGCGCGGCCAGGTGCTAAAGGGCGACGTGCTCGACGCCATCGCCAAGGGTGCGCCGTCGCAGCCGGTCGAGACGCCGAAGATCGCAGAAGCTCCGCCCGCGCCGCGCGCTCCGTCCTCGGGCGACGACGCCGCGCGCGAGGAGCGCGTGCGCATGACCAAGCTGCGCCAGACCATCGCGCGCCGGCTGAAGGAGGCGCAGTCGACCGCCGCCATGCTCACCACCTTCAACGAGGTGGACATGAAGGGCATCATGGACCTGCGCGCCAAGTACAAGGACGTGTTCGAGAAGAAGCACGGCGTGAAGCTCGGCTTCATGGGCTTCTTCACCAAGGCGGTGACACACGCGCTGAAGGAGATCCCGGCGGTCAATGCCGAGATCGACGGCACCGACATCATCTACAAGAACTATGCCCATATCGGCGTCGCCGTCGGCACCGACAAAGGCCTCGTCGTGCCTGTCGTGCGCGACGCCGACCAGATGACAATCGCCGAGATCGAGAAGGAGATCGGCCGGCTCGGCCTCGCCGCGCGCGACGGCAAGCTGTCGGTGGCGGATATGCAAAGAGGCACGTTTACGATTTCCAATGGCGGCGTTTACGGGTCGCTGATGTCGACGCCGATCCTCAACGCGCCGCAGTCCGGCATCCTCGGCATGCACAAGATCCAGGAC
>JAEYXI010000488.1 GCA_023428515.1 Pseudomonadota bacterium
ACGTACGGCATCGCTTATCTTTCAGGCATGACAGAAAGGACGATGCGATATGGCCGGTCCGAAGAATGATGCGAAGAAATCGCCCGCAGTGAAATCGCTGGAGCGGGAGAAGCGCAAGCAGAAGCAGCATGCCGACCTGCAGGAGGAGGAACTGGAGGAAGGGCTGGAGGATACGTTTCCGGCCAGCGATCCGGTCTCCGTCACGTCCTCTTCGGTATCCGGCGGGCCGAAGAAGAAGCAGAAGTAGCGCCTATCTTTCGGCTGCCAGGAAAGCCTCGATCTTCTCCTGCGGCAGGCCTGCTTCTCTGCCGATCCTGTGCGCAAGTTCCGCGGCGGCTTCGCGCGGCTTTCCCAAGGGCCGATCCAGCCAGTACGAAACCGGGTTGAGCGCGGTGCGCTCGTCCACCATGGTGATGCGGCCCGAGGCGAGCTGGTCGACGGCGAGCGGCGGCCGCGCCAGCGCGATGCCCAGCCCGTGCGCGGCGGCATCGAGCACGAGATTGTAATCCTCGAAGCGCCTGTCCTCTGGCCTCGGACGGTAGTCCATGCCGCGCGCGGCGAACCAGGCGCGCCAGGCGGATGCGTCGGAATCGTGGATCAGCTTGTATTTCAGCAACCGCTGCGGCTTGCCCTTGCCGATCTCGGCGGCGAGCTTCGGCGATGCCACCGGGAAGCAGTGCTCCTCGAAGAGCTGCATGGATATGCGGCCGGGAATCTTGCCGCGGCCGCAGCGGATCGAGAGGTCCAGCCCCTCGTCGGCCAGGTCGGCCTGGTGGTCGTCGACGTCGAGCACGATGCGCAGCGGCGTCGGCCCGGCTTCCAGCGCGTGCAGCCTGGGCATCAGCCAGAGCCCGCTGATCGACGGGATCGAGGTCAGCCGCACGACCGCCGGGCCGCGCGGCTCGCTCCAGCGGTCGGTCGTGTCCGATATCAGCGAAAAAGCCTCGCTGGTGCGCAGGAAGAGCCGCTGTCCCTCGGCGGTCAGCGAAACGCCTCGCGCGCCGCGCTCGAACAGCTTCAGTCCGAGCCACTGCTCCAGCTTGGCGATCTGCCGGCTGATCGCGCCATGCGTAATGTTGAGCTGCTCGGCCGCCGCGCTGAAGCTGCCGGTGCGGGCGGCGGCCTCGAAGCCGCGCAGTGTCTCCAGCGGCAGCATGGGCTTCAAGCTGTGATCCATGCTCACAGCAGAACCCTCATTTATTCGTTTGTCAATCAGCTCGCGATCGCGTTTCTTGCCGGGAAATTTTCGAGGGCAAGGTCATGACGATGGCGCTGAGCACATCCACCACCGGAAACAGGGCCGATCCCGTAGCGGCGATCGCGATCGTCGTCACTATCTTCGCTTGGGCATCGGCCTTTCCGGCCATCCGCGCCGGCCTCGAAGCCTTCGGCCCGCTGGAACTCGGCGCGGTGCGCTTCGCCATCGCCGCCATTCCCGCCGCGATCTATCTTGCCGTCGCCAGGCCTAAGCTACCGGAGCGGGGCGAGCTCTGGCGCTTCGGCTTTGGCGGTTTTGGCTTCGTCGCACTCTATACCGGCCTGCTCAACTACGGCGAGCTGACCGTCTCGGCTGGCGCGGCGAGCTTCATCATCAATGTCAGCCCGATCCTCACCGCGCTCTTTGCCACTGCCTTCCTCAACGAGCGTTTTTCGGTGATCGCCTGGGGCGGCACGCTGCTCTCCTTTGCAGGCATAGGCATCATCGCGCTGGGGGAAGGCGATGGGTTGCGTTTCGATGCCGGCGCCTTGCTCATACTGGGCGCGGCCTTCGTCACATCGGCCAACGCGATTATCCAGAAGCCGCTTTTCGCGCGGCATAATCCGCTGATGGTTTCATCCTGGAACATCGTGATAGGCGCGGTTGCTCTCGCTCCGTTTTTGCCGTCCGGCCTCCAGCAAGCGGCGGTTGCCGATGCAAGCGGCCTGTTCGCGGTGCTTTACCTAAGCATCATACCGAGCCTGGTCGCCCAGGCGAGTTGGGCCGTATCGCTGTCGCGCCTGCCTGCCTCGCGCGCCTCGAACTTCCTCTACTGCGTGCCGCCGGTTGCGACCCTCATGGGCTTCTTCTGGCTGGGCGAAATACCGGGCCTGTTTGGCATCGCCGGCGGCGCGCTTGCTCTCGTCGGCGTCGCCATCGTCAACCTGCGCCGCTGAGCCGTAAGGAGAACAAGGAACGAAAGCCCCGGCACATCGTTTGTTGTCCATAACTTTGCGAAGGGACAACACGAATGTATTCTCCTTTTTCACGGTTCCGCGGCGAAGACGATCTGGAAGCGCAGGTTGCGCATCTCTCCAAGGAAATGTCCTCGCTGAAGAAGGCGCTCGCGCGGCGCGGCTCCGATGCCTATGACGATGCACGCGATGCGACGGTTGACGTTTATGGCGATCTCCGCGACCGGTTCGTCGATGCGTTGCCCGGTATGCGCAAGCGCGCCCGGGCAGCCGGCGATGTCGCGCGCGACCATCCGGCGACTGCCGCCATCGTCGGCTTGCTGGTGGTCGGCCTCGTCGCGACGATGCTCGCGCGCAGATAGCCGAGCCTTCCAGATAGGCGGGCCCTCAGGTAGGTGGGCAGGTCAGCCGTCGTTCGAAGCGTTGAGTTCGGCCGGGGTCAGGCCCTCTTCCTCAGGCTCGTCGACGATCTCCGCCAGCGTGAGCTGGCGGGATTTCAGCAGAGGACCCATGGCCCCTCGCAGGATGGCCATGCGCGGATTGTCTCGATGCAGGTCCACGGCGGTCTGGTCGGCGTAGAGTTCACTCACCATCATCCTGTTCGGGATCGGACTGCCGTCCGCATCTACGGGCTTCAGCACCTCGAAGCGCAGGCAGCCATCTTCCTCGAACAGCGTCCGCCGCGCGTGATCCTTGATCAGCGACGTGAATTCCGCCTCGCGTCCCTCATGCAGTTCATATTCGACGATGATGGCGATCTGCGGCACTCAAGCTCTCCCGTGTGTTTAAGCCGCCTTGGGCGGCACGAATGTCAGCGTCAGCCAGCGCGCTGTCAGCGCCGGTTTGGCCGAGCCGTCTATCTCGATGGTCACATCGTTGGCGATCTGGACCCACCCCGACGGCCGTACCTTGACGTCGGCCAGCACGAAGCGCGCGCGTATGCGCGAGCCGGTCTTCACCGGCGCCACGAAGCGCACGGAATCGAAGCCGTGATTGATGCCGATGTCCGCGCCCTCGATCTTCGGCGCGGTCTCGAAGGCGAATGTCGATAGCAGCGAAAGTGTCAGGAAGCCATGCGCGATGGTGCCGCCGAACGGCGTTTCCGCGGCGGCGCGCGCGGGATCGCAATGGATGAACTGGTGGTCGTCGGTGGCGTCCGCGAACTGGTCGATCATGATCTGCGTGACCTCGCGCCAAGGCGACAGGCCGCTCTCCTGGCCAACCATCGCCTTGAGTTCGTCGAGCGTAATTGTCTTCAAGCTTGATCGTCTCCTGCCGGCCCGCCCCGCAGCACAGATAGAGCGTCGGGCGCTGCCTGTCACCCGCTTCCGCAAGGTGAGACCGATCGTTCTCGGTGACTTGCCGATCAGGCGGCGGTGGCGAATTCCGGCGCCGTCTTGGGGCCGGTGTTGTTGGAGACGACGTCCTCGCCGTTGGTATCCGACTTGTTCAGGTTGGCGACGATCCTGCCGCGCCGGAACACGACGATGCGGTCGACGAGGTCGAAGACCTGCCGCATGTTGTGGGAGATCAGGATCAGCGGCTCGCCGTTCGCCTTGATGGTCCGCACGATGTTCTCGACCTGCGCCGTCTCCTGCACGCCGAGTGCGGCCGTCGGCTCGTCCATGATGATGAGCTTGGAGGCGAAGGTCGCCGTGCGGGCGATCGCCACGCACTGCCGCTGGCCGCCCGACATATGCCGGATCGTGCTCGAAAGGTTGGGGATCTTGACCGCGGTGCGCTCCAGCGCCTTGTGCGTGGCATCCCGCATGAACCGTCGGTCCAGGATAGAGAACGGGCCGAGGTTGAAGCGGATCTTCTCGCGCCCGAGAAAGAGGTTCGACGGCACGTCGAGATCGTCGGCAAGCGCCAGGTTCTGGAACACCGCCTCGATGCCGGATTCGCGCGCGTCGATCGGGCCGCGGAAATTGACCTCCTTGCCGTCGAAGATGATCTTGCCGCTGGTAGGCTGCTCGACGCCGGTGATCTGGCGCACGAATGTCGACTTTCCGGCGCCGTTGTCGCCCATGATGGCGACGTGCTCTCCCTTGCGGAGCTCGAAGTCGGCGCCCTCCAGCGCATGCACGCCGCCGTAATATTTGGTCAGGCCTTCGGTCTTCAGCACGATGTCGGTCATCTTCCGCTCCCTAGGCCCGCATGGCGCGGCGACGCTGCCGCCACTGGTCGAGAACCACGGCGCCGACGATGATCGCGCCCTTCACCATGTCCTGGTAGTAGGCGTCGAGACGGATCGACGTAAAACCCGAGATGATGACGCTGAAGATCAGCGCGCCCAAGACGGTGCTGATGATTGAGCCGCGCCCACCCGCCAGCGAGACGCCGCCGATCACCGCCATGGCGATGGCGTCGAGCTCGTACATGACGCCCATGCCGGCCTGCGCCGTCAGGTTCTTCGAGGTCAGCATGATCGCGGCGATGGCCGCCAGCATGCCGGCGATGGAATAGACCAGCACCTTGTGCCTGGCGACGTTGATGCCGGACATGCGCGCGGCGTCCTCGTTGGAGCCGATCGCGTAGCAGCGCTTGCCGTAAAGCGTGTAGCGCATGATCAGGTGGAACAGGATCGCCAGCAGGATGAACACCATCGCCGGGTTCTGGCCCGGCCAGTGCAGCAGCCCGAAGGTCAGGCGGCCGAGCAGGTCGCCATTCGCCAGCTGCGCATAGCTTTCGGTCGGGAACGAGATCGGGTTGCCGTTCGACCACCAGCGCGCCACGCCGCGCGCCGAGACCATCATGCCAAGCGTGGCGATGAAGGGCGGGATTTTCGTATAGGCGATCAGCAGGCCGTTCACTAGGCCGGCCGCCAGGCCGCAGGCGAGGCCGACCACGATAGGCACGATGACGGGCAGGTCCATCGCCCATTCCCCGAAGATGGCCTTCGGATTGGGATTCCCGTTGACCAGCGCGGTCTGCGCGAAACTCATCACGATCATGGCGGTGGCGCCGACGATCGATCCCGAGGAGAGGTCGATGCCGCCGGTGATGATCACCTGCGTCACGCCGATGGCGATCACGCCGGTGATGGCGACCTGCAAAACGATGATGTCGAGGCGCTGCTGGTTGAACAGTCCGGGGGCGTTCGCCCGCATGTTGAACAGGAAGCTGCCGCCGTCGATGCGGTTCAGAAGTTCGAAGACGATGGTGATGAGGACAAGCGCCAGCAGCACGCCGAATTCCGGAGCCCAGCCGCCCCGCTTGGCGTCGAATGTCAGGCCGCCGACGCCGTGGGTGGTGTTTGCCTCTGCCATTTGTCCTCCGTCGCAGGGCGCTCTGCGCCGTCCATCGAGGCGGCGTCACGGCCCGCTGCCGCGTCGCCGGCCGGGATTTGCCGCAATAGGGAACGACGCCGCGCGGCGCCGCTCCCTTTCGCCAGGGATCAGTTCTTCTTCAGGAACTGGTCGATGTTTGCCGGCGTGACGAGCTGGAAGGGAATATAGACCTTCTTCTCGACCTTTTCGCCCTTCGCGAGCTTCAGCGCCGCATCGAGCGCGCCCGCGCCCTGGCCGGCCGCGTCCTGGAACACGGTGACGTCGAGCTCGCCGGCCTGCATGGCGGCCAGCGCGTCCTGCGTGGCGTCCACGCCGCCGACCACGACTTCCTTCATGTCGATGTTGGCCGCCTTCATGGCCTGGATCGCACCGATCGCGCTCTCGTCATTGTTGGCGATGACGCCGTCGAAAGGCTTGCCCGTCGACAGCCAGTTGGTCATCAGGTTCTGCGCTTCGTCACGGCGCCAGTTCGAGGTCTGCTTGTCGATGATCTTGATGAAGTTGCACTCGGGCGTGGCGATGACGTCGTCGATGTCCTTGGTGCGCATCACGGCGGCCTGGTTGGAGAGCTCGCCCATGATCACGTAGACGTTCGCCTCGGTCTTGCCGGCTTCCTTGAACAGGCGGCAGACTTCCTTGGTTTCCAGCGTGCCGGACTCCATCTCGTTGGACGCGACGAAGGCCTGGTTGTCCGGCAGCGTGTCGACATTGACCGGCTCGCGGTTGACGTAGACCAGCGGCACGTTGGCCGCAGCTGCGGCGTCCGACATTGCTTGGGTGGCCGAGGTGTCGACCGGGTTGACGACGATCGCGTCGACGCCCGAGGCGATGAAGTTCTTGATCTGGTCGAGCTGCTTGGCGACGTCGTTCTGCGCATCCTCGACTTGCAGCTCGACGCCGTCCATTCCCTTGGCCTGCTCGACCATGCCGTTGCGCAGCACGGTCAGGAAGTTGTCGTCGAACAGCGCCATGGAGACGCCGATCTTCTCGGCAAAGGCCGAAGAGGTCATGAGCGCCGATATGGCAGCGCCCAAAAGAAACTTTTTCATTCCAATTCTCCTCCACAAAGTTGGCGTCCGGTGGCGCCTATTGTCCGGAACTTCCTCGTCAAGGAAGCCCTCCCGAAGGGTTCGCATTCCCTACCTGCATCCGGTCCAGACCTCCGTTTCCGGCCCGGTTGCCTTGCTGACGCCGGGTTTTCGAACCCATCGCCGCGGCATACAAATAGAACAAAAATGCCATTCGGATTTTCGATGGAATATTCATTCCATTCCGGGGTATGGGAGTCAAGCCGAAACTTACCCGCGGATGCGGGCGCCGGGCCGCTTGTTGAGGCTCTCCGCCGACACTAAGAGGTATCGGGCAAGGAATGACGGCGGGCCAGGGCCGCCCTATGACCGAAAGGGATCGAGAAGCGGGATGAGCGCAGCGGAAGGCACGGCCGGAATGGTCATCATCGGGGCAGGGGAGTGCGGCGCGCGCGCTGCCTTCGCCTTGCGCGAGAACGGTTTTTCGGGGCCGGTGACGCTGGTCGGCGAGGAGGCGCATCTTCCCTATGAGCGGCCGCCGCTCTCCAAGGAGGCGCTTACCCGCGACGAGCATCCCGAGCCGAAATGGATAGGGCTCGCCGAACGCTTTGCCGAAAAGGGCATCTCGGTGCTGACGGGGCGGAACGCGGTCTCGATCGACAGGGCAGGGAAGTCGGTGAGGCTGTCGGACGGCTCAACGCTCGCCTACGAAAAGCTGTTGCTCGCCACTGGCGCCGTGCCCAGGCAATTGCCGCTGGCGGCAAATGCGGGGCCGCGCTGCGTGACGCTCCGG
>JAEYXI010000573.1 GCA_023428515.1 Pseudomonadota bacterium
TGCTGGCGCAGCTTGCGGTCAAGCGCGCCAAGCGGCTCGTCCATGAGAAGGACGGGCGGCCGGAAGACCAGCGCGCGGGCTAGCGCCACACGCTGTTGCTGGCCGCCCGACAGCTGCGCCGGGAAACGCGCCCCCAGGCTGGCGAGGCCGACCATGTCGAGCGCCCGCACGACCTCGCTGCGGATTTCGTCGCGCTGTGCGCCGCGCCTGCGCAGTGGATACGCGATATTGTCCGCCACGGTCATGTGCGGGAACAGTGCGTAGCGCTGGAACACCACGCCGATGTTGCGGCGGTGCGGCGGCAGGTCGGTGATCGGTCTGCCATCGAGCAGTATCTCGCCGGAGGTCGGCGTTTCGAAGCCGGCGATCGACATCAGGATCGTAGACTTTCCCGAACCGCTCGGGCCGAGCAGCGCCACGAACTCGCCTGGCTTCACGTCGAGCGAGACGTCGTTGACGGCGACCACGCTGCCGTACGCCTTGCGCAGTTTGCTGATCGACACGGCAGCGCCCATGCGGCGTTCCCCTGCAACCTCGGTTGTTCGCCCGACATTCAACATGACCCCACAGCCTATCCGGTTGCAAAGAGTTTGCGTTCGCTGCGGGTCAGCCTCTCGATCCCGGTCGCCGTGACCGCCACCGTCTCGCTGAAGGCCAGTCCGGCCGCCGACGTGTACATGTGCAGAGTCATTCCTTCCCGCAGTTCCCAATCCGCCGCGGGCGTGAAGATATGGGTGAAGTCGGAGATGCGTTGCGTCGACGCTGGATAGAAGCCCAGCGTGTAGCCGGTGATGTTGTCGTAGTGCGGCCGCAGGCCCTTCTTGACCAGAGGATCGCGGACGATCGCGTCGATGTCGCGTGCGCTGGCGCCTGGCCGCATGGCGGCGAGCTGCTCGTCCTGCACAGCGACAAGCTCGCGGGCGATAGCGTGCTGCGTCTCGGTCGGTTCGCCGACAACGCAGGACCGCATGATGCGCGCGCTGTATTCGCGGACGCGAGGGATCAGCTCGATGTGGACGATGGCGCCGCGCTCCAGCAGATGCGAGTGCTCGTGTCCGTGCAGAGAATCCCAATCGGCGCCCGACGTCAGCGGTCCGACGAAACCGTCGTCGGCGCCGAGGTCGAGATAGGTGTTGGCCGCTGCCTTGATGACGTCGCGCTGGCGCCCGCCAATACGAGCCGCCTTTACCGCGCTGAGGATGGCCGCGTCGGCGATCGAGGCCGCCTTTCTAAGGTAGCCGACCTCGGTGGGCGACTTGATCCAGCGAAGTTCCCAGATGCCTTGGCCGAAATTGGCGATCTCGCGGCTGCCGAGCAGACTCTGCAACTGCCGGAACCGGCCGACCGACATCGACTGCGAGAGATAGTCGACGCCGATGCGGCGATCAAGCCAGCCGCGCCGGCGCAACTCCTCGACGAAACGCACGACCGGATCTTCCCAGTCCTTGAAGCCGACTATGTCTTTGAACCAGCTGCGTTCCCGCGCCGGGAGGATGTCGAGCCCGCGGATCAGCATGAAGGGCGTGCCTTCGCTTGGGATGGCGATAGCGCGCCACATGGTTTCGGACAGACCGTAGCCCGAAATCCAGGTCATCGACTCGATCTCGTCGAGGATCAGGAGGTCGATGTTGCGCGCCGCCATCAGCGCACGGGTCTTGCGCAGGCGCTCTTCGAATTCTTCGAGGGAGAAGGACAAGTCTACGACAGGCATTACGACAGTTCTCCTTGAGGCAAGTGCCGGTGACGGGTGACGAGCGCAAACAAAAGCTGCAGCGCGTAGAGGACGATGAGGGCGGCGAAGAGCAGCACGGCGACGACGGCGATCTGCGGGCTGATCTCCAGCCTTATGTCGTCCCACATGCGGATCGGCAGCGGCGTCGCGCCGCGGCCGGCGATGAACAGGCCGAAGACGACATCGTCGAAGGCGATGATGAAGGCGAACAGCAGCCCGCTGGCCAGCGTTGGGATCAGCAGCGGCAGGGTGACGGTGCCGAGCACCGTCGCCGGCCGCGCTCCTAGGCTGGCTGCCGCACGTTCCAGGTTGCGATCGAAGCGGCGCAGGCCGGCGATGAAGACGACGATCACATAGGGGACGCCAAGCAGGGCGTAGGCGAGGACGAAGCCGGTTCCGGTGCCGACCAGCCGCCAATTGGCGAGCATGAAATAGAGCGCCACGGCCGCCACCACCTGGGGCACGACAAGCGGCGAGATCATCAGCAGGTAGGCGGGCAGCCTGAGCGCCACGCGCCGCCTGACCAGCGCGAAGGCGGCAGGCGCGCCTATGGCGACGCTGACCAGCGCCGAGAGGCCGGCCATCCTGAGGCTGAACAACGTGGAGTCGATCCACTGCGCGTTGCTGAAGAAGCGTTCGAACCAGCGCAGCGAGTAGGAAGGCGGCGGGAAGGTCAGGTAGGCCGCGCTGCTGAAGGCGAGCGGGATGACGACGAGGAGAGGCGCGACGAGAAAACAAAGGACGAGGAAGGCACTGCCCCATGCCAAGGGGCGCCGCACGGCGGAGAGCAAGCTGCCTCCTGCTCGCAGCAAGGGCTGCAAGCTCGCTGCCAACCCGGCTGGCCAGGGGAACCCGCGAGACAGCCCGTGGCTGGTCGACCGGCGTGGTTCCCACTCACCTTCGACCAACTCCGAAGCCATCTGCTTGCGTAGGGCGACAAAGATCACGGTGACGATCGTGAGAAGGATCACGGATTGGGTCGCCGCGCCGGCAAAATCGGCCAGCCTGAGCACGCGCACGGAAATACCTTGCGACAGCATGTAGTCGCCGGGTCCGCCAAGCAGCGCGGGCGTCACGTAGAAGCCGAGGCAAGACAGGAAGACCAGCGTCGAACCGGCGATGATGCCCGGCACCGACAGTGGCACGAAGATCCGCCAGAAGGCGCTGGCCGGGTTGCTTCCGAGGCTGCGCGCCGCGTCGATGTGCGAACGGTCGATGCGGATCATCGCGGCATAGAGCGGGAAGACCATCAGCGGCAGTTGGACCTGCACCATGCCGACATAGACGCCGAAGGCGTTGAACACGAGCGGCAGTGGAGCGTCGGTCAGGTGCAGCCAGCGCAGGGCTTGGTTGACGACGCCGTTCGGGCTGAGGACGACGATCCAGGCGTAGGTCCTGATCAGGATCGAGGTGATGTAGGGGATCGAGACGAGAAGCAGCAGTGCCGTTGCTAGTTGCCCCTTCAACCGCGCCATGACGTAGGCAAGCGGATAGCCCGCGACCAGACAGAGCACGGTTACGACGACCGACATCCACACCGTGCGCAGCATGATCATGCCGAAGGCGGGCGAAGTCAGCGCCTCGACATAATGAGCAGAGGTGAAACCCTCGGCGTCGCGAAAGCTGCCCGCGACGAGCGCCGCGAGCGGGCCGACATAGGCGATGGCGAGGAGGCAAAAGACCGGCGCCAGCATGGCAGCCGTCATCAACGCCTCCCCGCTCGCGCCGGTTCTACGAAGCATCACGACCCGACCTCGCCTCTACGAGTCACAAATTCAGCCGGCCAGCCACTTTTCCCATTCGGCAACGGCGAACTGGTTGTTCGGCTTCCCGTCCTCGCGCATCGCATTCCAGAATTCGTAGTCCTGGACGAACTGCTTGCCGACGGCTTCCGGCGAGGTCGGCAGCAGCTTCGCACGCTCGGCCGGTATGAAGTCGAAGGCCTTGGAGTTGGGCGGCGCGTAGAGGATGTGCTCGACGAACTTGGCCTGGTTCTCGGGCCGCGCCGCGAAGGCGAGGAATTTCCACGCATTCTCGGCGTTGACCGCGCCTTTCGGCACAACCCAGTTGTCGTATTGCAGGACGCCCTGGTTCCAGGTGAAGCCAATCTTGGCGCCCTGCTCGTTCGCGGCGGACACCCGCCCATTCCAGGCGCTCGCCGCGGTGACCTGCTTGTCGACGATGAGCTGCGGACCCTCGGCGCCGCTGTTCCAGAACTTCACGACATTCGGCTTGATCTTGCTGAGGCTCTTGAAGGCACGTTCCCAGTCGAGAGGATAGAGGTCGGCAGGCGCGACGCCGTCGGCCATGAGCGCTGCTTCGAAGGTCGCAGCGTCAGCGCCCCACGTGCCGGGACCGAGCGCCCGTCCGCCGGGGAACTTCTCGACGTTCCAGACGTCCGCCCAGGTGTCTGGCGCGCCGTTCGGGAAGGATTCCGGATCGTAGGCGATGAGAAGCGAATAGATGATGTGGGGGACGCTGAACTTCGCGGGCTTAACCGTAGTGAACCCGTCGATATCAGCCTGTTCGAAGAAGCTGTAGTCGATCGGCAAGAGAAGGTCATCGCGTGCAAAGCTCGGGCTGGAGCCACCGGACAGGATGCAAACGTCGTAGCGCGGTGCGCCAGCCACGATGCTGGCTCTCACGGCGCCGTCTTCCGTGCGCGGCTCCGCGATGACCTTGATGCCGGTCTCCGCCTCGAACGGCTCGAAATAGGCGATGCGCTTGGCCTCCCCCCAGGCTCCGCCGCCGTCATAGACCACGACCTCACCGCTCCCCTTCAGGTCTTTCGCCAGGGCCTGTCTCGGAAAAAGTCCTGCAGCCGTCAGCGCGCTGGAGGCAGCTAAAGTGGCCAGGAATTCGCGTCTTTTCATTGTGCTCATCTCATTCCCCTTTTTTATGATGCGATGCAGCATCAGAGTTCCACAGCAGATCATCAATTGGTCGGCGAATTCTGCAGCAAGTCGCAGAATTTCTGCGTTTGGCGTCCGCCTGTCAGGCCGACTCTGACGAAATGTTGCGCATGTTTTCGGATTTCTGATGAAGTTTTTGCAGAAATCCGGCGTCTTACGGACCTAGACTGGAACCACCGCCTACAACGCGCAGAAATCCTGCAGTGAGCACCGATGAAAAAGCTGAAAGCCTCGCATCACCTCGATGGATTCGACATCGCCCTTCTCAATCTCGTGCAGGATAACAATCTGGTCACCACCGAGCAGATGGCGGACAAGGTGGGCCTTTCCGCTACCGCGTGTCAGCGCCGGCTGAAGCGCCTGCGCTCCGAGGGCGTCATCAGCGCCGATGTCTCCCTGGTGTCGCCTGAAGCCGTAGGAACGCCGGTGACGCTGGTGGTGCTGGTGTCGCTGGAACGCGAACAGCTAGACCTGCTCGATGGGTTTAAGCGCCGGATCGGCACGTACCCCGAAGTGACGCAATGCTATTACGTGACGGGCGATGCCGACTTCATCTTGGTGGTGCGGGTGGCTTCAATGGAAGCCTATGGCGACTTCACCGAGCGGGCATTTTTCGGCGACAAGAACGTCAAGTCGTTCCACACCTACACGACAATGCAGACTGTCAAGTTCGCCACTAAGTTCCACATCGCCGACGAGCGCTAGCCAAGTTCAAGCGCGTTGGCGGATGAACAGGTTGTGGTCCTCGGCCTCGGGCCGAAGCCTGCCGTTCTCGTCGAAATCTGCCCATGTCGGAAAGCCTAGCGGCGCCAGTTCGTCAAGGCTGCCGAGCCTCTGGGAATAGGCCGACAGGTGGTTTGACAGCCTGGCACAGGTCGCCGGATCGGCGCGGTCCCCGCTGACGCCGAAGGCGACATAGGGGGGCAGTACCTCCAGGCCGACATAGTGGAGCGACATCTGCGTCGGCCAGAGCACGAGTTCGATGTCGCCGTTCCGGCCGTTATGAGCGAAGGTCTGCGCACCGCCGCCGGTGGTGACCGAAAGCATGGCCTTGCGGCCCGTCAGCCGGCCCCGGTCGTACCGCAGCCGGCTCGAATAGGTCCTTCCATAGACCAGAACCCGGTCGATCCATCCCTTCAGGATTGCAGGCGGTGCGAACCACCAGATCGGGAACTGCAAAATGATCAGGTCCGCTTGTTCCACGCGGTCCAGCATCGAGGCGACCGGCTCCGGAAGGGTGTCCTCTTCCGAGGCAAAACGCTGTTCCGCCTGGACGTCGAAGGCGTTGTCAGGCGTCCGGCTGGGGTAGTGCCACGCTGCTTCGCGAGCATCGAAACACTGCTCATAGAGGTCGATCAGTTCGACCTCATGTCCAAGCTCCAGAAGCGTCCCGGCGGCGCGATCGGCCATCTGGCCGTTGAACGACCTGCGTTCCGGATGCGCGAGCACGACGAGCACGCGCATCTAACGTGCTCCGCTCCAGACGCTGCGATCCGTCGGCGCCTCGGTTGCGATGACGAGCGCCCGCGAGGACCTCTCCAGGCCGAGAGCCTCCGCAGTGGCGGGATCGCCGAGCGCCGCGATGAGGCCGGCCAATCCGGCGGCGCCCGATTCACCGGCTTCGATGGCCGGATCGCCCACCTGCGGCCGAGCAAGGCGGCGAACCACAGCGCGGGCTTCATCTTCGGAGATGGTCAAGAAGCCATCGGCAAGGGCATGAACCACCGGCCAGGCCAGCGGCGACGGTGTCTGGCATTCCAGCATCGCCATGATCGTCGCCTCGGTGTGGGGGAGCGTCACCGGGCGGCCGGCTTTCGCACTCTCGGCGAGACAGGCTGCGCGCTCCGGCTCTACGATGACGAAGCGGGGCGCCATGCCTGGACGCAGGGCGTGCCAGTGTCCGGCGACGCTTGCGGCCAACCCGCCCACACCCGCCTGGATGAAGACATGGGTCGGCAGTTCAGCGTCAGAGAGCTGTGCCAGAGTCTCCTCGACGATAATCGAGTAGCCCTGCATGACGAAGCCGCAGATCTCCGCACTGGCAGGGTCGTCGGCAGCGGCGATGTCGGCGACAAGGATCCAGCCGTTGCCGACGACCGCTTTCGCGGCCGCATCGAGTGACTGGTCGTAGCTGCCTTCTATGCGGACGACTTCCGCTCCAAGTTCCTCGATATGGGCAGCGCGCTCGGCGCTGACGCCTGCATGAAGGAACACCTTGCAGGCCGCGCCGACGAGCTTTGCGCCCGCCGCGACCGAGCGTCCATGATTGCCGTCCGACGCGCAGCAGACGGTCAGGCCGTGGTTCAACTCCCATGACTGCGGAAGCATGAGCTCGCGAAAGTCCACTTCCCTGCCAAGCGCGCCAGAGGCGCGGCGCTGCGCGATCCGCAGCACGGCATAGGCGCCGCCTAGCGCCTTGAAGCTCGACAAGCCAAGCCGCGCAGTCTCGTCCTTGACGAGGACACTGCCTATGCCGAGCGAATGCGCGAGAGAATCCAGCCGCCGCAACGGAGTAGGTCCATGGTCGGGAAAAGCCCGCAGGAAGGCGCGCGGCATATCGCCAGCATCCCTGCGGCACCACCACGGCAGGTCCCGAAGCGTCGGCCTGTCGCGTGGAAAGACGATGTTGCCGGCGTCGATCATAAGGGCAGCCTCGCCGCGACAAGATTGGTCCAGTAGGCAATGCCGTGCGGGATCGCCGCATCGTTGAAATCGTAGCCGGCATTATGAAGCGGCAGGCCGTGTGCGCCGTCGGAGCCGTTTCCGATGAAGGCGAAATTGCCCGGACGGTGGCCGAGGAACAGTCCGAAATCTTCCGATCCCATGAAGCGTTCAGGCCGATCATCGACATTGTCGGTCCCGAAGGCCGAGCGGGCAACGGCCAGCGCATGAGCGGTCGGTTCTTCGTGGTTAATCGTCGGCGCGAACTCGTAGCTGTAGTCGACCTCGACCGACGCGCCGAAGGCAGCAGCGATGCCCGCACACAGGCTGCGCATCTCGCGCTCGATGAGCTGCTGCACCTCGCTAGAATAGCTGCGCGCATCGCCTTTGAGGACAACTTGCCCTGGCAGTACGTTCCGCGTGCCGTCGGTGATGAATTCCGTGACCGACACGACGGCGCTATCCATCGCCGAGACTCGGCGCGATAGGATCGTCTGCAAGGCGAGGACGATCTGCGATCCGACGACGATGGGATCGTTAGCCGTCTGCGGTCGCGCCGCGTGCCCGCCCTTGCCGCGGATGCGGATCTCGAAAGTGTCTTCCGCTGCCATCAGCGGTCCGGGTCGGGTGGCATAGCTGCCGACTGCCATGCCCGGGGCATTATGCAGACCGTAGATCTCGTCGAAGGGAAAACGCTCGAGCAGCCCGTCGTCCACCATCGCCTTGGCACCCCGGCCATGTTCCTCGTTCGGCTGGAAGACGAACACAACCGTGCCGGAAAATGCCCCGTCCTGTGCAAGCAGCGATGCCGCCCCGAGCAGCATGGTCGTATGGCCGTCATGACCGCAGGCGTGCATGCGACCGGGATGCTCGGATGCATAGGCGAGACCGGTCGCCTCGGTGATCTTGAGCGCGTCCATATCGGCGCGCAGGGCGATGGCGCGATTGCCACTGCCACGGTGCAGCACGCCAACCACCCCAGTGCCGCCAATGCCGGTGCTCACCTCAAGCCCGGCCGCCCGGAGCCGTTCCGCTACAAAGGCGGACGTCTTGTGCTCCTCGAAACCAAGCTCCGGTATCGTGTGAAGGTAGCGGCGCCACTTGACGGCGTCTTCAATGAGTTCGGCGGACAATGGCATGCAAAGACCCTGCTGCTGCATATTCGATCGCGAGCTAGCGCGAAAAAGCGGGATGACGGTCGGCAAATTGAGGCTATCTACGCCGAAATCCTGCGTGTTGTTGGTGGTGATTGCTATCCAGGCTACTGGCGATCCGATGTTTGGGTGCGACTGAGGCAGGGTATTGCGTTCATCGCGGGCGAAGTCCTCGAAGGGGCGGCCGTGTCCGCGTCTGGAAGGCCGCTGGCAGTGACAATGGCGCGGCTCGGCGCGGACAATATGGCGGACCCGGCGCATCGCTCGCCTGCCGTCCACCGTGAATCTGCCCACGTCTTCCAAGCGCGGTCGCGGATGTGTGCCGCAGTTCGCAGTGTCGGAAGAACCGAGACCCCACGACCGCCGTTCGGCGCTCGGCGGACGACATCTGCGCAACCCTCAACAACGTGCATGATTCCGCTTACCCGTCCAATTGACACATTGGTGATTACGCTTCGAAACGAGGGCAGCGACTTGGCTCGTGTTATCCGTATTGTCTCATCGCGCATGAGGGACGTTGTGGAGTTTGTCGGGTAGGAACCAAAAAACTGAGGGAATTTAGGGTCAGCTATACGTTGGCGGCAGGCGTTGCGGCCCTAACTAGCCGTTCTCTCGTATTCCTTCGACAGCTTGCCAAACAACCGACCGGCAAGGTTCGCCAGGTTTTCCACTGAGCGGCCGGAGGAGCCTCGCGTCGTTTCGTTTGACCGTCCTGTCAAAAAGTTGGCGCAGCGCACGCTTTGTCGGCGTAGCAGGTAAGCGAAATGGACGCGCAATCCGGCGAGGCCAGGGGGTGGGGTGCCTGCGTAGCAGCGGTGCCGCCATGTCCGGGGCGTCCAAGCCGGCCACGCGTTGTCAGGTTGACAGGTTCGTCAATGCGCGCCCTCTGCAGCTACAAGTGCAGGCAGCGCTCCGAATTTAGGGGCTGCGTAGGGGCAAACAACGATTCGCTCTGCCAAAAGTTTTTGATTTCAATGCGTTATGATGATTTTATGGCGGAGAGAGCGGGATTCGAACCCGCGAGACGGTTTCCCGCCTACACACTTTCCAGGCGTGCGCCTTCGACCACTCGGCCACCTCTCCGCATGCGCCGATGTCCTGGAACTTTGCCGGCGCGGGGCTGATCTAGTCGATCCGGCTGCGAATGCCAAGGCCGCAAAGCGTCATTCGCGATATCGATCGCTTTCCGAGGTTGACGTATGGGAATCCAGGCCATCGCTTGACTTAACTCCGCGCCGCTTGGTTGTCGCGGGCGAGGAAACCAAGCGGCGGCGGTATTTCGTCGTCCGGCGCGTCGGTCGCAGGGCAAAAGTGATCGTCGCCGCGTCCGCAGCCGCGAACGGCGATTGCAGAAAACGCTTCGCCGCCATATCTGTCTGTCAGAAATCGACGAAGCGAAGGATCGCTATGTTCCGCTTCCTGTTCCGGTTGATGGCAACGTTCGCGCTGGCGGTCGCCGTCATCATGGCAGTGCTCGACGTGACGCGCACGATCGCCGTTTCTCGGCTGGTCGTCACTCCGCTCGGCGACAGCTGGCGCAGCGTCTCGCCCGCCACGCTGGAGCGCGTGCAGTCCTTCATCATGGAGAACACACATCCGCTGGTCTGGAACCCCGTCATGGTCTTCATCCTCGACCTGCCCGGCTTCTTGGTCTTCGGCGTGCTCGCCTTCCTGCTTTATGCGATCGGCCACAGGCCGGAGCGGCGGATCGGGCGCTTCGTCGTCGAACGCTGACCTGCCGGATGCGGACGACGCATTGGGCAGGCGTGATCCGACCACAGCGGCCGCGCGCCATTTCCAGCCTTATCCCGCCACCCGCGGGTTTTCCCGTGGTCAAAATTCCTGGTGAATTTTGTTCTTGGCCGTGCAAGATTGGCCCATGAGCGGGGGATAAGATCAGCCCTGCCATGTGCCGAGACAGGCCGGGGAGCCGGCCTTTCCTAGGCACCCAGTAAACAAAACCGACAGGGTGTGGATCACATGAAACGTATTTTGTTCGGCCTTCTGGCCGCAACCGCGTTGTCTTTCTCGGCCTACGCGCAGGAGGTGAAGCCGGCGTTG
The DNA here is from genome assembly GCA_023428515.1 of Pseudomonadota bacterium. The sequence goes on from JAEYXI010000573.1 coordinate 10,521, forward strand.
CTCTATGATCTCGGCGGCAAGTTCGACAAGTCGTTCAACGAAGCTGCCTTCAACGGCGCCGAGAAGTTCAAGACCGAGACCGGCATCGAATACCGCGAGTTCGAGGTCACCGACGAGGCGCAGCGCGAACAGGCGCTTCGCCGCTTCGCCGAGGACGGCAACAACCCGATCGTGGCTGTCGGCTTCAACTGGGCGCCGCCGCTCGAAGCCATCTCGACCGAGTTCCCCGACCTGCAGTTCGCCATCATCGACTCGGTCGTCGACAAGCCGAACATCCGCTCCATCGTCTTCAAGGAACACGAGGGTTCCTATCTCGTGGGCATTATGGCGGCCATGCGTCGCAATCCAAGAAGGTCGGCTTCGTGGGTGGCATGGACATCCCGCTGATCAGCGCCTTCGGCTGCGGCTATGCCGGCGGCGCCAAGGCGGCGGGTGCGACCGACGTCATCCAGAACATGACCGGCGACACGCCGGCCGCGTGGAACGACCCGACCAAGGGCGCCGAAATCACCAAGTCGCAGATGGACCAGGGCGCAGACGTCATCTACGCCGCGGCTGGCGGCACGGGCGTCGGGGTGCTGCAGGCAGCGGCCGACGCCGGCAAGCTTGGCATCGGCGTCGATTCCAACCAGAACGGCCTGCATCCGGGCAAGGTTCTGACCTCGATGCTGAAGCGCGTCGACGTCGCCGTCTACAACGCCTTCATGGACGCCAAGAACGGGAAGTTCACGGCCGGCATGAACAATCTCGGCCTTGCCGAGGGCGGTGTCGATGTCGCACTCGACGACAACAACAAGCCGCTCGTCACGCCGGAAATGCTTGCCGCGGTCGAGAAGGCCAAGGCCGACATCATCGCGGGCACCATCCAGGTGCACGACTTCCGCAGCGACAACGCCTGCCCCTACTGATCGATACTTAAAACAGCAACGAGCCGCCGGATCGCCTCCGGCGGCTCTTTTTTGCCTCGTGCTATCGCGGCGAAACGGCCGAGGTGACTCCTGCCAGGTAGCCCAGCGCGAATACGGCGACCAGGACAAGCGCCAGCACCAGCGCACGGTTGCCCGGAACGGACTGCAGGCCGGTCCCGATGGTCCTGGCCGGCATAGTCGGAGTGATTTTCGGACGCGGCCTGTCCGACCGCCTCCTGCCGAAGGTCGCCGCGGTATCGGATTGCTTCGGCTCGGCCGGCTCCGGTTCGGTCCGCGGCGCCGGCCGCATCTGCGGCATGGCGTCTATATTCTCCTTTATCGACCGCCAGTCGTCCTTCCGAGCGTCCTTCGGCGGCGGCATGCGGTCGAACATATGCATGCGCTCGGCGATCTGCATCATCGCCTCGCGAAATGCCGGATCGATCTCGAGGTCGCGTTCGGCGCGCTCTCTCTCTTCGTCACCCATCAAGCCGAGCACATAGCGCCCGGCCCTTTCCATGCGATCGCCCTCTTGGTCCACACCCGTCTCCCCCATTCC
>JAEYXI010000626.1 GCA_023428515.1 Pseudomonadota bacterium
GGTCTGGGCGCTGGAGAATCCGGAGGCCGGCATCGTTGAGGCCGACGAGACGGATTTCCGCCGCTGCCTGGAAGTGCAGCTTCCCTATCTCGGACCGGTCAAGGGCTACTATACCGACTGGACCCCGCTCGAAGGGCGGCCCGGCCTCTTCCCCGAAGACATCGACAAAAAGGACCCCTGGCAGTTCCGCAACGTGCTGGTGCGGTAAGAGCCGCTTCCGCAAGAGACAAAGGGCGCCCGCGAGGCGCCCTTTTCATATCCGGCGGGGGCGCTGTAGCCGGCGCTACTTGCGCAACTCCGCCTCGATCTCGTCGAGCGCCTTCTCCTTGCCGATGCCGGTGAGGAAGGCGAGGCCCTTGATGACGGGAATGGTGATGGACGAGGAAACCGGCGTCGTCGCCACGATCAGGTCGGCGTTCTCCGCCATGCTCGGCGCCTCGGTCGCCTTGCACTGGACAGCGTTGAAGGTCAGCCCGCGCGCCTTCATCGCCTCGGTCACGGTGGCGTTGACCGCCGTCGAGGTGGCGACGCCGGTGCCGCAGGCGAAAAGTATGGTCTTCTGTCTGGCCATGCCGAGCTTTCCTCCCTTGTCTTTGGCGCAATTCCGGACGGAAAACCGTTTCCCGGTTTTCCTGGAATTGCTCAGTCGAGCAACGATCTGACGTCTTCGGCCGTCCTTGCGCTTGCAAGGCCGGCAACCTTGGCCGGGTCCTGGATCGTCGCCATGATTTCCTGGAGCATGTCTATCTGCTTGTCCCGGTCGTCGATGGCAAGCAGGAAGACCACGCCGACCGGCACCATCTCGTCCGGCTCCTCCATATTGGCGAAATGAACCGGCGCCGACAGCACGCCGAGCGCGACGCCCGGCCTGATGACGTGCTCCGGATCGGTGTGCGGGATGGCGACGTTGAGCGCCTGTCCGAGCGGCAGCCCGGTCGGCATCGTCGCCTCCCGCTTCACCACCGCATCGGCATAGGACGGCTTCACATAGCCCAGCGCCTCGAGCTTGCCCGCGAGCAGGCGGATGGCCTGCTCGGCGCTCTGCGCTTCGATCCCCAGCACGAGCGCGCCGGGGTCGATATGATCCATAAGGGCACGCGCCATCGCGGTCTCCGTCTCGGGACCGGCCGCGCGAGGCGGCCGGCTCCGGTGTCTCAGATCAGGCCGCGGTTTCCGGCTCGTCTTCTGCGCCGGCCGCCCGTTCCCAGGCCGCCGTGTTGCGGCGATAGAGGCCGAACGCCAGCGCGATGACGAGTGCAAGAAGCACGAGGCCGAAGACGCCCAGCCACTGGATCGCCTCGATGACCACATAGGGAATCCACAGGAAGCCGTAGACCACCGAGGTGATCTCCACCGCGTTCTCCGGCAACTGGAAGCCCGACGCGACAGCCGCGCTGGTGAACAGCGGCGCCAGCGCATTGGCGACGTAGAAGCCGACGGCCAGCGTGATCGTGCCGACCACCACCATGCGGAAGACGTTGCCCTTGAGCAGCGGCGCGGTCATCGCGACGATGAAGGGAATGACCGCGAGGTCGGCGAACAGGATGACGCGGTTGCCCGGCAGGATGATCGACAGGATGATCGCGATCGGGACCAGGATCAGCGACGAGGCGATCGCCGCCGGGTGGCCGATCAGGATCGCCGAGTCGAGGCCGACGAGCAGCTCGCGGTCGCCGGTGCGCTTGCGCACGAATTCCTGCGCGGCGTCGGAGACGGGCAGCAGCCCCTCCATCAGTATCTTCACCATGCGTGGCAACAGCAGCATGACCGCGGCGAGCGTCATGCCGGTGCCCAGCACCTTGGCGAGCACGGTGCCGAAATCGCCGGCGTTGTAATAGGCGATCAGCCCGAGCACGAGGCCGATGATCAGGCCGAGCACGACCGGCTCGCCGAACACGCCGAACCGCCTCTCGATGGTCTCGGTGCTGATCTCGATGCGATTGATGCCCGGGATGCGGTCCATCACCCAGTTGAGCACGATGGCGATCGGCAGGATCTGCGCGGAGGCGAGATGCGGTACCGAGACGCCGGGAATGCCGTAGAACTGCTGGACGGCGCGCGCCGACCAGTCGGCGAAGAGCAGCGCGAGCGCGGCGACCAGTGCGCCGATGACGAGGCCGTAGGCCAGGCTGTCGGTCGCCGCGGTCGCCAGCGAGCCGATGAAGGCGAAATGCCAGAAATTCCAGACATCGACGTTGAGCGTGCGGGTCAGGCGCGTCAGCAAGAGCACGATGTTGACCGCGATGCCGATCGGGATGATCCACAGGCCGACCGACGAGCCGAAGGCGATCGCGGCGGCGGACGCCCAGCCGACATCGACGATGTCGCGCTTGATGCCGGTGTTGGTGACGATCGCCTGGGCGACGTCGCCGATCGAGCCGAGCATCAGCCCGAGCACCAGATTGATGCCGATGAAGGCGACGCCGATGGTGACGGCCGCGCGGAAGGCGCGCCCGACCTTGGCGCCGAGAACGACGGCGATGATGAAGATGACGATGGGCAACAGGACCGTCGCCCCGAGCGTATCGATGGCCGACTTGAGGCCGGTCAGAAAGACATCCATTCCCTAAATCTCCTCCCGTGATGCCCGCCGGTCTCCTCCCGGGAACATTTGTCGAGTATGTAATACCAAAGTTCGCCGTCAAAGAGCCGCGACCCGCGCCATCAGGCTTATCCCGGGAAAAATGCGGATACGCAGGAACAGACCGCGCCTTGATTTCGTTCGCAAATCGGGCGATTGAGGTATCGGGTCGGAAAAGAGAGGGATGAGATCATGACGATTGCACGCAACGTGTTCTCGGCAGGCGCGGTTGCCGCACTGTCCGTCATCCTCGCCGGCTGTATGGGCGGCGGAGGCGGCGGCGGGTCGACGCGGCCTGCCCAGACCGGGGTCGAAGGTTCCTGGATAGACGCCCAGGGAACCGGGCTTTCCACGCTCTCCGGAGGCGCCTTCTCGACGGTTGCCACCGACACCGGACAGAAGCTCGCGGAAGGCAGCTACACGCTCACCAACCCGACCTCGGTGCAGATCAGCGGCACATCGCTGATCCGCCAGTCGCCGATCAGCTTCAACTGCCTCCTGGTCTCGACCAGCCAGCTCAATTGCACCAGCTCGGCCGGCCAGCAATTCGTGTTGACCAGGCGCGTCTGACCATCCCAAGGCCGCCGCGGCGTCGATGATCGCAGTCTTCGCCGTTCTTCTCCTTGCAATCATTGTGCTGCCGCAGTTCTGGGTGCGGCACACGATCGGCCGGCATGCGGCGGAGCGTCCCGATCTCGACGGCACCGGCGGCGAGCTTGCCAGGCATCTGCTCAATCGTTTCGACCTCAATAGCGTGAAGGTCGAGATCACTGACAAGGGCGACCACTACGACCCCGAGGCGAAGGCGGTCCGCCTCACCGCCACGCATCATGACGGCCGCTCGCTATCGGCTGTTGCGATCGCCGCGCATGAAGTCGGTCACGCGCTGCAGGACGCGCGCGGCGAGACGATGCTGGCGGCGCGCCAGCGGTTGGTGAAATTCGCCATGATGACGGACAAATTCGCCGGCGTGTTCTTCATCGCTTCGCCGATCCTTGGCGGCCTCGCGCGAACGCCGGTCGCCTTCTTCGGACTTGTCGGGCTCGGTATCGCATTCCTTGCCGTCAGGGTGATCGTCGATCTCGTGACGCTGCCGGTGGAGACGGATGCGAGCTTCAAGAAGGCGTTGCCGATGCTGGAATCCGGCAAGTACCTCGATCCGAAAGACATGCCTGCGGTGCGGAGCGTGCTCAGGGCGGCGGCCTTCACCTATCTCGCCGGCGCGCTGATTTCGCTGGTCAACCTTGCGCGCTGGATCAGACTGCTGCGATAGTCCGGCCCCACGCTGGAGGGAGCGTCATGGTCGCCTATTTCGATGAGCGGGAAATCCTCGATCACAAAATCCGGGAGGCCGATCTGTTCGGCCGACTGCCGGTCTTCGTGGCGCGTGCGATGGCGCGGGCGCCGGGGTGGGCGCGCTGGCTTGAGGGTATTGATCCGTCCAAGGTGAAGAGCCGCGAGATGCTTGCCCGCCTGCCGGTGCTGCGCAAGACCGAGCTTGCCGAGTTGCAGGCGAAGGAGCCGCCCTTCGGCGGTTTCGCCGATCCGGACGCCTTGCAGGGCGCGCGGCTCTTCCAGTCGCCGGGGCCGGTCTTCGAGGTGCAGGGGCCGGGCAGCGACCCCTGGCAGTCGGCGCGGGCCTTCTTCGCGGCGGGCGTGCGGGCCGGCGACATCGTTCACAACGCTTTCTCCTACCACCTGACGCCGGGCGGCTTCATCCTCGACGAGGGGGCGCGGGCGCTGGGCTGCGCCGTGCTGCCGGCCGGAGCAGGCAATACCGACGCGCAGGTCGAGGCCGCGGCGAGCCTCAGGCCCGGCATCTATTGCGGCACGCCTGACTTTCTGAAGATACTGCTCGACCGTGCGACCGAAATGGGCCGCGACCTCGGTTCCTTCACCCGCGCGCTGGTATCGGGCGGCGCGCTCTTCCCGGCGATGCGGCAGGAATATGCAGCGCGCGGGGTCGCGGTGTTCCAGGCCTACGCCACGGCGGAACTCGGCGTCATCGCCTATGAGAGCGCGGGCGACGACGGTTCGCCGCTTCCCGGCATGATCGTCAACGAGAAGCTGATCGTGGAGATCGTGCGGCCGGGCACGGGCGACCCGGTGGCGTCGGGCGAAGTCGGCGAAGTCGTGGTGACCAGCTTCAATCCGGCCTATCCGATGATCCGGCTGGGCACCGGCGACCTGTCGGCGGTGCTGCCCGGTCTGTCGCCCTGCGGGCGGACCAACATGCGCATCAAGGGCTGGATGGGCCGCGCCGACCAGCGCACGAAGGTGAAGGGCATGTTCGTCGATCCCAGGCAGGTCGCCGAAGTGCTTCGGCGCCATCCGGAGATAGGCAAGGCAAGGCTCGCAGTCTTCCGCGAGGGCGACCGCGACGCGATGCGGCTCGACGTCGAGCCGGCGGGAGCATCGGCGATCGACCTGACACTGGTCGAACGAACGCTGCACGACGTCACCGGCCTGTCGGGAACGGTGGCGGCTGTCGGGGCCGGAAGCCTGCCCAATGACGGCAAGGTGATAGCCGACGAACGGGATTATGCGCGCTAGCCGCGCCGAGCCGTTTTTTGCTTGCATCGGGAAAATCCGGGTGTGAACATCGGCCCGGGAATGCTGCAAAAAAACGGTCAACGAAGCGCGCTAGATGCTGTCGGACAACCAGAAAATCGGGAGATGTCGCATGAGAAAGATCGCTGCAATCGCCGCGCTGTCGGCCTCGGCGCTCGGCCTTTCGGCCGGAGCATCCTTTGCCGACTACACATTGACCATCCTGCACATCAACGACTGGCACAGCCGCATCGAGTCCAACAACGCCTATGAATCGACCTGTTCGGCCGAGGAGGAGACGGAAGGCAAGTGCATCGGCGGCGCGGCGCGGCTGGTGACGGCGATCGCCGACCGCCGCAAGGCGCATGAGGGCCAGAACGTACTCCTGCTCAATGGCGGCGACAATTTCCAGGGATCGCTCTTCTACACGACCTACAAG
>JAEYXI010000038.1 GCA_023428515.1 Pseudomonadota bacterium
GATCTACTGTGCCTGGCGGGTCTGAACGAGATGGAACGCCGGGGCGGCTTCGAACGCGCTGTCAATGACGGCACAACGGCAGATCCTCGAGACAAGCCCGAGGATGACGGCGTTGAGCCTGCTACACCCGCCCAAAACCTCCTGCAGTCGGCGTCGTCACGATCACCGCTTCACCGGCTTCGAGCACTGTCTGGTCGCAAGCCTTCAGCGTCTCGATACGCCCGTCGGCGCGGCGCACTTCCGTCGTGCCCACCTGGCCGTCGTCGCCGCCTTCGATGCCCTCGGGCGGCCGGTTGCGGTGCGAGGAGAGGATCGCGCATTCCATCTTCTCGAGGAAGCGGGTGGTTCGCCTGGTGCCGTCGCCGGCGCTCCACTTGCCCTTGCCGCCTGAGTTCTCGCGGATGTGGAAATCCTCGAGCAGGACCGGGAAGCGCAGTTCCAGAACCTCCGGGTCGGTCAGGCGCGAGTTGGTCATGTGCGTGTGCACGCCCGACGTGCCGTTGAAGCCGCGACCGTCATTCATGCGGCCGGCCGGCGAGCCCGAGCAGATCGTCTCGTAATACTGGTATTTCGCATTGCCGTAGGTGAGGTTGTTCATCGTGCCCTGCGCGTTCGCCAGCGCGCCCATCGCGCCGAACATCGCGTTGGTCACGTGCTGCGATGTCTCGACATTGCCGGCCACCACGGCGGCCGGATAAGCGGGCCTGAGCATGCAGCCCTCGGGGATGACGATGTTGATCGGCCTCAGGCATCCCGCGTTCATCGGGATCATGTCCTCGACCATCACGCGGAAGGCGTAGAGCACCGCCGCACGCGCCACCGGCTCCGGCGCGTTGAAGTTGTTCTTCATCACCGGCGACGTCCCGGTGAAGTCGACGGTCGCCTCGCGTTTTTTCCGGTCGACGCTGATCTTCACCTTGATCACCTGGCCGGTGTCGGTTGCATATTCATAGGCGGACGTGTCGGGCAGTCGTTCGATCACGCGCCGCACGCTCTCCGCGGCGTTGTCCTGCACGTGGCCCATATAGGCCTCGACCACGTCGAGCCCGAAATGCGCGACCATCTTGCGCAACTCCGCCACGCCCTTCTCGTTGGCGGCGATCTGCGCCTTGAGGTCAGCGACGTTCTGCGCCGCGTTGCGGGCAGGGTAGGGGTGGTCGGTCAAGAGCGAGAACAACTCCTTCTCCATGAAGGTGCCGCGATCGACGATGCGGAAATTGTCGATCAGCACGCCTTCCTCGTCGACGGTCGTCGCCAGCGGCGTCATCGAGCCCGGCGCGGTGCCGCCGACATCGGCATGGTGGCCGCGTGAGGCCGAATAAAAAAGAATCTCCTTGCCGGCGTCGTCGAACACCGGCGTCACCACGGTGATATCAGGCAGGTGCGTGCCGCCATTATAGGGCGCGTTCAGCGCGAAGACGTCGCCCGGATGGATGTCGCCCTGGTTAAGCCGGATCACCGTCTCGACCGAGCGGTCCATGGAGCCGAGATGCACCGGCATGTGCGGCGCGTTGGCGACCAGCGCGCCGGTGCGGTCGAAGACGGCGCAGGAGAAGTCGAGCCGCTCCTTGATGTTCACCGAGGACGCCGTGTTCTGCAGCGTCACGCCCATCTGCTCTGCGATCGACATGAAGAGGTTGTTGAAGACCTCGAGCATCACCGGGTCTGCCTCTGTGCCAAGTGCGGCCTGCCGCTTCTTCTTCTCGATGCGCGAAAGCAGCACATGGTCCTTGGCGGTGATCGCCGCACCCCAGCCAGGCTCGACCACGATCGTCTGGTGGCTCTCGATGATCAGCGCCGGACCGCCGATCTTCTGGCCAGGCTTCAATACCTCGCGGCGGTACACCGCTGCATCCCTGTATTCGCCGCCGCAGAACAGCTTTCGCGTCTCCCCAACCTGCGGGTTTTCACTAAACAACGTCCTGTCGGTCTCGTCGCGGCCTGCGACCCGCCCATCCTGTCCCTGCACCTCGACCGTCTCGATCACCAGCGGCTTGTCCGGATAGATGAAGCCGAATTGCGCCTTGTGCGCGGCTTCGAAAGCTTTTCGCGCACCGCCGATCGATCGTTCGGCGAAGTTGACCGGCAGGGAGGTGTCCGTGCCGTCGTAGCGGATGTGCAGCGTCGGCCGCCACGAGACTTCGTCCTCCGGCACGCCTTGCGCTCCGAGTTCGGCGAACACGGCAGCCGACAGCGTTGCGATCGCGTCGTCGATGGCCTCGCCGCTTTCTTCCGCCAGCGGCTGGATGAAGCCCTGCTGGCGCGATGCGAAGACGCCCGACATGCCGATGCCGTAGGCCGACAGCAGGCCGGAGAAGGGGTGGATCAGCACCGACTGCATGCCGAGCGCATCCGCCACCAGGCAGGCGTGCTGGCCGCCCGCGCCGCCGAAGCAGTTGAGCAGATAGCCTGTGACGTCGTAGCCGCGCTGCACGGAGATCTTCTTGATCGCATTCGCCATGTTCTCGACGGCGATGGTGACGAAACCCTCGGCCACGGCTTCCGGCGAGCGTCCGTCGCCTATCTCGTCGGCAAGCGTTGCGATTTTTTTTCGCACCACTTCCGTGTCGAGCGGCTGGTCCTGCTGTGCTCCGAAGATCGTCGGGAAGAAATCGGGCTGGAGCTTGCCGAGCATGACGTTGGCGGCGG
>JAEYXI010000095.1 GCA_023428515.1 Pseudomonadota bacterium
GCCGTGCTCGGCGATCCCTCGCTCTGGCCGAACGCCGGCGGTTGCGTCACCATGATGACCGACAGCGTGGCGCGTCTGCAGGAAAAAGACGTTATCGCCGACGTTGACGCCGAAGCCGCCGCGCGCGTCATCAACGGCGCGCTGGGCTACGCCTCGCAATGGATCGCCAACGCCGACGATCCCGAGGCTGTTTCCGAGAAGGCGACCCATGCCTTCAACGTCTTCCTCCAGGGGTTGCTCAGGAAACCTGACTGAGCACTCCGATAGCCCGCGGTGGCCGCCGCTTTGCGCTATAATCCCGCGCAGGCGGAATTCGAGGGGCGATTCGGCATGTGGGATTTCGAGATCGGCAGGACGCTGGGCATCGTTATCCGCACCTGGCCTTTTGTGCTCCTGCGCATCGTCGTCTATTTCGGTATCACCGTTGCCTACATCGTCTCCACCGGCGCGGGAGCAGGCATCGGCTACGGCGTCGGCCACATCTGGGGCGAGGACGGCCCGTTCACCTTCGCCATGTGGGGCGGGATATCAGGCTTCGGCCTCGTCTCGATGCTGTTCTACTGGCTGCGCGAATACATCCTCTATCTCGTCAAGGCCGGCCACATCGCCGTCATGGTCCAACTGATCGACGGCCGCGCCGTGCCTGGCGGGCAGAGCCAGATCGGCTACGCCAACGCGGTGGTGCGCGAGCGCTTTGTCGAGGCGAATGTGCTCTTCGTGCTCGACCAGCTCATCAAGGGCGTGCTGCGCGTCATCACCGGTATCATAGGCGGTTTCGCCGCCTTCCTGCCCATCCCCGGCCTGCAGGGCATTGCGAAATTCGTCAACGCAGTGATCCGCATGTCGCTCACCTATGTCGACGAGATCATCCTTGGCTACAACATCCGCCGCCAGAGCACCGCGCCTTTCGAGACCGGCCGGCAGGGCGTCGTGCTCTATGCGCAGAACGCCCGCAGGATGCTGAAGAACGCGGTGTGGCTGACCGTCATGACTTGGCTGCTCGGCCTCATTGTCTTCTTCCTCACGCTCGCGCCCGCCGCCGCCATCCTCTACGCCATGCCCGGCGAGCTCGCTGGCTGGGCTTTCGTGCTGGCCATCGTCTTCGCCTGGGCGTTCATCTCGGCCTTCATCGAGCCTTTCGTCATCGCCGCGCTCATGCAGGTCTACTTCCAGGCCATCGAGGGTCAGACGCCGGATCCCGCCTGGGATATGCGCCTTTCCGAGACGTCGAAGCATTTCCGCGAACTCAAGGATCGTGCTTTGGCTTCGGTTAGCGGCACGCGCTGGGGCGCCGCCCCGGGAAGCCAGGAAAGCTTGTGAACATCAGGGAGAGGGGAGCGCAAGGCGTGGAAACCCGGCGCATACACCCCTATATCGGGTCATGGTCACCAGGCTTTATTCCCATCCGATCTACCTGGAGCACATAACGCCGCCGGGTCATCCAGAGCGGCCCGACCGGCTCCGCGCCATAGAGCGGGTGCTGGACGACGAGAAGTTCTCCGCGCTCGACCGCGTCGAGGCGCCCGAGGGCGATCCCGCAACCATCCTCTATGCCCATCCCGAGACTTTCGTCGAGCGCGTCCGCGCCTCTATTCCCGAGACAGGCATACAGCGCATCGACGCCGACACCACCGCCAGCCCGAAGAGCTGGCAGGCTGCGATCACCGCCATCGGCGCCGCCAATGCCGCGGTGGACGACGTGTTTTCCGGCCGCGCCGACAACGTCTTCGTCGCCTCGCGCCCGCCCGGCCATCACGCCGAGAAGACCACGGCAATGGGCTTCTGCCTCTTCAACAACGCGGCCATCGCCGCCCGTCATGCGCAGAAGGCGCACGGCGCGAGCCGAGTAGCCATCGTCGACTGGGACGTGCACCACGGCAACGGCACCCAGGACATTTTCTGGGACGACCCCAGCGTGCTCTACTGCTCGACGCACCAGATGCCGCTCTATCCGGGCACCGGCGCGCCAAGCGAGACCGGCGTCGGCAACATCGTCAACGCGCCGCTCAGCCCCCGCACCGGCAGCGATCTTTTCCGCGACGCCTTCAACTCTCGCGTTCTGCCGGCCATCGACAATTTCCAGCCTGACCTGGTCATCATATCGGCGGGCTTCGACGCGCATCACAGGGATCCGCTGGCCGAGATCAACCTCACCGAGGACGATTTCGACTGGGCTACCGGGCAGTTGATGCAGAGCGCCGATCGTCACGCCAGGGGCAGGCTCGTCAGCCTGCTCGAAGGCGGCTACGATCTGCAGGGATTGGCATTCTCGGTCGCAGCCCATGTCGGCCGTTTGATGAAGGGATGAAGATGGCCGAAGACACCAACGAGGACATCAAGGCGATGAGCTTCGAGAAGGCGCTGGACGCGCTTGAGAAGATCGTCGACGACCTCGAGCGCGGCGACGTGCCGCTCGACCAGTCGATCCGCATCTACGAGCGTGGCGAGGCGCTGAAAGCGCATTGCGACCGCCTGCTCAAGGCCGCCGAGGACAGGGTCGAGAAGATCCGCCTTTCGCGCGACGGCAAGCCCGTCGGAACAGAACCGCTCGACGCTGACTAGCTGTGCTGGTCGATGGCTCTTGCCGGGCCATCGTTCCCCGGAATTTCCTGCTGACCCGCATCGGCTGCGACCGGTTTCAATCTGGCGTTGCCGGCTGAACTATTCTACGCTGCCCCTTCAGCCGCTTCGCTGTGCGAGACTTTGAGGGGATTGTCTTGTTCGTTTGCTCTTCCGCTGAAGACGAAGATACGCAAGCCGCCGGCTGTATTTGCCATAGTCCCGCCTTCCTCCGGCTCAACGCGCTGGTCGAGCAGAAATTCTCCCGCCGCGCATTTCTCGCCGGCGCCGCAGCCGTCGGCGCCGCAGCGTTGTGGCCCAAGAGTGCATCCGCCGCGATGCCGGCGCCGCCGGCCGGTCCGGTCGTGTTCACCAACGTCAAGATTTTCGACGGCAAGTCGGGCCAGTTGATCGAAGGCCAGCGCGTCGTCGTCGAAGGCAACAAGATCAAGGCGATCGAGCCGGCCGCAGAATCCGCGCCCGACGGAGCCGAAATCGTCGACGGCGGCGGCCGCACCCTGATGCCTGGCCTTATCGACGCGCACTGGCATTCGATGATGGCGTCGCTGCCGATGCTTCAGCTGCTGACCGCCGATATCGGCTTCATCACTCTCGCGGCCGCTGCCGAGGCCGAGCGTACCCTCATGCGCGGCTTCACCAGCATCCGCGATCTTGCCGGCCCGTCCTTTAGCCTCAAGCGTGCGATCGACAGCGGGCTCAACGCCGGGCCGCGTATCTGGCCCTCCGGCGCCATGATCTCGCAGACCAGCGGCCACGGCGATTTTCGTTTTCCCTATGAGGTTCCGGCCCAGCCGGATGCACCTCTCTCACGCGGCGAGGTCACCGGCGCCGGCATGATCGCCGACGGCGTAGACGAGGTGCTGAAGCGCGCGCGTGAGCAGCTGATGCTGGGCGCCAGCCAGCTTAAGCTGGCGGCCGGTGGCGGCGTCGCGTCCAACTTCGACCCTATCGATGCCAGCCAGTACACCGAAGCCGAGTTCCGCGCCGCGGTCGACTGCGCCGAGAACTGGGGCACCTACGTCACCGTCCACGCCTATACGCCGCGCGCCATGCAAACCGCCATCCGTGGCGGCGTCCGCTGCATCGACCACGGCCAGATGATGGACGAGGAAACGGCGAAGATCATGGCCGACAAGGACATATGGTTCTCGAGCCAGGCGTTCATCCAGAACGAATTTTCGAACACCTATCCGCCGGGCTCGGCCAACGAGGCCAAGCAAAAGACGATGTATGCCGGCACCGACACCGCCTATGGACTTGCCAAGCAATACAAGCTGAAGACCGCTTGGGGCACCGACATCCTGTTCAACCC
>JAEYXI010000131.1 GCA_023428515.1 Pseudomonadota bacterium
GCTGAGAGCACCGGGAAATAATAGGAGTCGGCGATCGCCCCGCAACCGATGATGGCGAGGTCGAGGTCACCGAGCATCGCAATTTCCGACGATCCGCGCATGGGAATCCTGTCGTGCCTCATGCGGCCAGCCGCCTCGTCATTTCCACCTGGTCCATCAGTTGCGACCGCTTGCTTTCATAGATGCGGTCGTCGCTCAGATAGCTGGTTGCGTGGATGGCCTTGTGCATCGTGTCCGCCGCCTTGTCGAAGAGCCGTCGGTCGAGGCTTCGGAGCGCGCCTCTCGACGCCTTTTCCGTCGCCGGCTTCACCGCCCTGCGCCACAGGCGCTTGGTGTTTTTGTTGACGCGCTGCCAGGCCGAAGATTCCTCGCGCTCGGACGCCCGGTCGAGATGGCGCAGCAACTCGTCGGCCATCCCGTCATGGGTGGCCGGCGACGCGGCGAACACCTGAGGGTTCAGATGCCCGTGCCCCATGAAGGTCACCATCCGGTCGCGCGCCGCATCGAGGAGCGTGCTCGGTGGAAGCCGGATCGGCCGATAGGGCAGGCCCATCGAAAGCGTCCAGTCCATCCATTTGAACGAGCTTATCTCGCGCGATGAGACAAGCGGCACGAAGGGGACGCGCAGCGTATCGGCGACGATCGCGCCGTGCATCGCCTCGGTCAGCACCAGCTTGGCGTTGCCGATCAGCGCGAAGACTTCATGGAAATTCCATCTGGGGTCGATGTAGGTGATGCCGAGCTCGGCGCAGATCTCCTCCCAGGCTCCTGTTTCCGTCGACGAGACATGCGGCACGAACACGACGTCGCCGGTGCGCGCCTCCTCCGTCTTCACCAACCCGTCTATCGTCCCGAGCAGGATCGCCCCATCGGTGATCACGGCCCTGGCCGGCAGGCCGGCCGCGCGCGCCGAGAGCGGTCCGCGTATGCCGAGCACGCTCCACGACCCGTCATGGAGATTGTCGGGCAGCGGCGAATAGCCGACCCCGGAACCCAGCACGATCTTCAGCCGGGTCTGCGGCACCAGCCTGTTGAGGATAGTGCCGACGCCGACGAAGGTGATGCCGTCGCTGCCGTCGTCCCACATGCCCGGCAGAAGCTCCGGCCATAGCCACGCATTGAGATCGTCGCCGAAATTGCCGTGAGGCGAACGGAAGTAATGCAGCTTCATCAGGAACTCGCTCTTTTTCCGGCAAACAATGGCTTCAGTTCCATGTGCATGTTGCGGCGCCATGACGGGAAGCCGAACCAGAGCACTGAAACGAAAAGCACCGCGCCGACGAATGCGGTGGCAAGGGCGCGCAGCAGCGCGATGTCGGTAAGCTCGAGGAAGAGCGGCCGGGCCGCGACGAGCACGGCCGTCATCGCAATAGCCGCGACCAGCGGCGGCATCAGGGCACGGCCGAGCTGGGCGGGCGCCGCCCCGATCGCTACCTTCAGCAGCCAGACATTGACGAGGGCGATGATGCTCGCGCGGATCACGTTTGCGATGAGCACCGGCACCACGCCGAACGGCGCCGACACGACGGTCAGCGCAACCGCGAGCAAGACCTGCCCGAGCGCCTGCCAGAGGATCCAGCGCGTGCGGCCCGCGGCGGTCAGCGCCGAGCTCAGGAAGTAGTTGATCGTCGCGGCGACCGAGATCGGTGCGAGGATCTGGATGAACAGGATCGCGTCGTCCCATTCGTCGCCGAACAGGCTCGGTACGACGTCAGGTGCGACGATGGCGATGCCGAAGAACAGCGGGTAGAGCGCGGTGCCCGACACGCTGATGAGGCGCACCGTCGCGCTGGCCATCGCCGCCGTGTTGTGCTGCAGGCGGCTCAGCGCCGCCAGCGAGACGTTGACCACCGGCTGCACCGCAATGGCCATGACGAAGTCGAAAAGCTTCCAGGCGATGCGCAGCTGGCCGAGTATGTGCGGACCGAACAGATAACCCACGGCCACGTCGATGATGCGGACGTTTGCGATCTGCAGGAAGGTCACTAGGCTGACATCGGTGCCAACGCGGGCAAGCGACAGCGCGTCGGCCGTCGCCCAGCGCCATTTCGGCCGCCATGGCAGGCTCCACCACACCATCGCGACGAGCACGAGGGCGATGAGCAGCCGCTGGCCGACCATCGCGTAGATGCCGAAGCCGTAAAGCGCCATGCCGACAGAGGCGATACCGCCGAGGATCGACGCCGTCACCATGCGGGCGGCCAGCCATTTGAAGCCGAAGGAGCGCCGCAGCCACGCTTCGTGCACGGCGCTCAGCGTCTGCAACAGGCATACAGGCGCCAGCAGCTGGAGAACCGGCGTCAGCGAAGGCATGTCGAAGACAGCCGCCACCAGCGGCGCGCTGAAGAAGACGATCGCCGTCATCGCCAGGCCGAATGCCTGAAGCATCCAGAAGCTGGTGCTGGCGGCCGTGTCGTCGAGCTCTTCCCGCTGCACCAGCGCCTGGACCTGGCCGAGGCAGCCGACCAGCGCCAGGAGGTCGATGACCACGGCAGCGATCGCCATCACGCCGAAGTCGCTCGGCGTCAGCAACCGCGCCAGCATGACGAACAGGATGAAGTTCACCGTCTGCTGGCCAGCCGTGCCGGCGAGGCTCCACACGGAGCCAATGAAGACTTGTTGTTTCAGCGCCATCGTTCGACCAGCCAATCGCCTATGCGCGCGCCGCCGCCGGCCCACCGGCAAGCGGAAGGCGCAACTGCCCGAACCCGCCTGCCGGACCGGCCGTGCGGGACGCGTTGCGCGCCACCATGACGCCGCCGGCCAGGAGCATCGCGTAGATCGTGTGCAGGGGGACGTTCAGCGAGCCGTTCATGAACTGGTACTGCAGGAAGACCACCCATGAGATGGCGAACGGCACCCCGTGGCCGAACATCGCGGTGATGATGAGAAGCGCCCAGAAAGCGAACGCCACGATGCCGTATTCGACGAAGACCTTCGAAT
>JAEYXI010000234.1 GCA_023428515.1 Pseudomonadota bacterium
GAGGACGGCACCATCCAGGGCATCCTCGAATATCTCGCCATCCCCTACACGCATTCCGGCGTCCTCGCCTCGGCGCTCGCCATGAACAAGGCGCTGGCGAAGAAGGTCGCGAAGGCCGCCGGAATTCCCGTCGCGGAATCGAAAGTGGTCGACCGCTTCGCCATCAAGGACAAGCATCCGATGCCTGCGCCCTATGTGGTGAAGCCGGTCAATGAGGGGTCGAGCTTCGGCGTCGTCATCGCCAAGGAAGACCGCTCGCATCCGCCGCAGGTCATCGCCTCGTCCGAGTGGCGCTATGGCGATACGGTGATGGTCGAGCGCTATGTGCATGGCCGCGAACTGACCTGCGCGGTGATGGGTGATGTCGCTCTCGGCGTCTGCGAGATCGTTCCGACCGGTCATTCCTTCTACGACTACGACTCCAAGTATGTGCCGGGCGGATCAAAACACGAGATCCCGGCTAAAATTTCACTAAATATTTACCAAAAAATACAGACACTGTCGCTCAAGGCACATCAAGCAATCGGCTGCCGGGGCGTTTCCCGATCGGACTTCCGTTACGACGACCGTCATTCGGAAAATGGCGAACTCATCTGGCTCGAAGTCAACACCCAGCCTGGCATGACGCCGACATCATTGGTGCCCGAGATCGCCGCGCAAGCGGGGCATTCGTTCGGCGAGTTGTTGAGTTGGATGGTGGAGGACGCTTCGTGTTTGCGTTGAAGCCCGGGCAAAGCGGGAAGGCCGGCGGGCCGTTGTCCGCCTTCTTCGGCCATTCCTTTTCGCCGGAAAATTTCGTGCTGCCGCGTTGGCTGCGCCGTCCGGCGCGTCTTGTCGCGCGCATGTGCGATGGCGAATATCAGCCGCCGCGCTACGCCGGCGTCATTGCGACCGCCGTTTTCCTTTCATCGAGCGCGCTCTATGGCGCCTGGCTCGGCGGCCAGGTTCCTGTCGTCGCGCAGGCGGTCACCGCCCGGCTCGGCTTCGCGGTCGATCAGGTGCGCGTCTCCGGCAACAAGGAGACGTCGGAGATCGACATTCTGGAGCGGCTGGACCTCGATGGCTGGACCTCGCTCATCGGCTTCGACGTGGGGGCGGCGCGCGAGCGCATCGCCGGGCTGCCCTGGGTAAAGGGCGCTGCCGTCCGCAAGGTCTATCCCGACGCTCTCGAAGTGCGCATCGAGGAGCGCGAGCCCTTCGCTATCTGGCAGCATGGCAGCCAGCTCGCCATCGTCGAGCGGGACGGCCGGGTTATAGCGCCTTTCGACGGCGGGCGTCATTCGGTGCTGCCCCTGGTCATCGGCTACGGCGCCGCCGAGCAGGCTGCCGGCTTCGTCGACAAGATCAGACAGTATCCGGAGCTTGCCTCTCGCGTGAAAGGCTTCATCCGCGTTGCCGAACGCCGTTGGGATCTCCGGCTGGAGAACGGCATCACGATCCGCCTGCCGGAAAACCGTGAAGACGCTGCGATCGCAGAGGTGCTGAGGCTCGATCGCGAGGACGGGCTGCTGTCGCGCGACATCGCGACCGTCGACCTTCGCCTCGATGATCGTCTCGTCATCAGGTTGACGCCCGAGGCGATGGAACGTCGCACGACCCTGCTCGCCGAGCGGGCGAAGGCCGCCAAGAGAAAGCCGGGGAAGAGCATATGAGCTGGCTTGGCGGACAGAAGGATACCTCAAAGGGCCGTTCCGGCATCGTCACCGTGCTGGATGTCGGCTCCAGCAAGGTCTGCTGCATCGTCGCCAGGCTGCGTCCGCGCGGCGAGAGCCAGATGCTGCGCGGCCGCACCCACGAGGTGCAGGTCATTGGCATCGGCCACCAGAAATCGCTCGGCGTGAAATCGGGCGTCGTCATCGACCTCAACCGCGCCGAGCACGCCATCCGGCTCGCGGTCGACGCCGCCGAGCGCATGGCAGGCCTCACGGTCGACTCGCTGATCATTAACCTGACTGCCGGCCGGCTGAAGAGCGAGACCTATTCCGCGACCTTCAATCTCGGCGGTCACTAAGCCGCTACAGCCGATATCAAGCGCGTGCTCGCCGCCGGCGCCAAGCAGGCTCTCAAGGCGGAGCGCGAAGTCGTCCATTCGCTGCCGGTCGGCTTCTCGCTCGATGGCGAACGCGGCGTGCGCGATCCGCGCGGCATGGTGGGCGACACGCTGGGCGTCGACATGCATGTGCTCACCGGCGACGCAGCGCCGCTGCGCAACCTCGAACTCTGCATCAACCGCGCGCACCTCTCGGTCGAGCGTATGGTGGCGACGCCTTACGCCAGCGGCCTTGCATCGCTCGTCGACGATGAGCTGGAAATGGGCGCGGCCTGCATCGACATGGGCGGCGGCACCACCACTATCTCCGTCTTCGCCGACGGCAAGTTCGTCCATGGCGACGCCATTCCGGTCGGCGGCAACCACGTGACGCTGGATATGGCCAAGGGCCTCTCGGCGCGCCTGGAGCATGCCGAGCGGCTGAAGGTCATGCATGGCTCGGCGTTGCCCGGCAGCGCCGACGATCGCGAAACCGTCACCATCCAGCCGATGGGCAATGACGACAGCGAGGTGCCGCTGCAGGTGCCGCGTTCTGTCATGACGCGCATCATCCGCGCCCGCGTCGAGGAGACGCTGGAGATCATTCGCGACCGCCTTGGCAAGTCGGGCTACGGCAGCGCCGTGGGAAAACGCGTCGTGCTCACCGGCGGTGCGTCACAGCTTGCCGGGCTGCCGGAGGCGGCACGCAGAATTCTTGGTCGCAACGTGCGCATCGGCAGGCCGCTCGGCGTTGCCGGCTTGCCCGAGGCGGCCAAGGGACCGGCCTTCGCCACGGCGGTGGGCCTCATGATCTATCCGCAGGTGGCGGGCTTCGAGAGCCGTGAGGGGAAAATGGCATCGAGGCTCAAGATGACAGGCACCGGCGGACGGTTCGATCGTATGAGTCAGTGGATAAGAGACAGTTTTTAATCAGCGGGGACAGCCCCACAGGCGGCCGTGGCGGCGACGCGGCAGGAAAGGCGAAAGGACGAGGACATGACCATCAATCTGCAGAAGCCCGACATCACCGAATTGAAGCCCCGCATCACCGTGTTCGGTGTCGGTGGCGGTGGCGGCAACGCCGTCAACAACATGATCACGGCCGGGCTTCGCGGCGTCGAGTTCGTGGTCGCCAACACCGATGCCCAGGCGCTCACCATGTCGAAGTCCGAGCGGCTAATCCAGCTCGGCGCGCATGTCACCGAGGGCCTCGGCGCCGGCTCGCAGCCTGAAGTCGGCCGCGCCGCCGCGGAAGAGTGCATCGACGAGATCATCGATCACCTCTCGAACACCCATATGTGCTTCGTCACCGCCGGCATGGGCGGCGGCACCGGCACGGGTGCTGCTCCGGTCGTCGCCCGCGCGGCGCGCGAGAAGGGCATCCTCACCGTCGGCGTCGTCACCAAGCCGTTCCAGTTCGAGGGCCATCGCCGCATGCGCATGGCCGAGGCCGGCATCGGCGAGCTCAACGAAGCCGTCGACACGCTGATCGTCATCCCGAACCAGAACCTCTTCCGGCTCGCCAACGACAAGACCACCTTCGCCGACGCCTTCGCCATGGCCGACCAGGTGCTCTACTCGGGCGTTGCCTGCATCACCGACCTGATGGTCAAGGAAGGCCTGATCAATCTCGACTTCGCCGACGTCCGCTCGGTCATGCGCGAGATGGGCAAGGCGATGATGGGCACCGGCGAGGCTTCCGGCGAGGGCAGGGCGATGGCCGCCGCCGAGGCCGCGATCGCCAACCCGCTGCTCGACGAGACCTCGATGAAGGGCGCCAAGGGCCTGCTCATCTCGATCACCGGCGGCCGTGACCTCACGCTCTTCGAAGTCGACGAGGCTGCCACCCGCATCCGCGAGGAGGTCGATCAGGACGCCAACATCATCCTCGGCGCCACCTTCGACGAGGAACTCGAAGGCGTCATCCGCGTCTCGGTCGTCGCCACCGGCATCGACAAGTCGGCGGAGCAGATCGCTGCTGCCCCGATCGCCATCCGCCAGGCTCCGGCCAAGTCTGCCCAGCCGGCGGCACAGCCTGCTGCGCGCCCTGCGGTCGCCGTCCAGCCTGCTCCCGCCGAGGCGCCGCGCGCCGCTGATCCGGTCGCCGACGCTATCCGCCAGGCCGAGATCAACGCCGCTGTCGTGGCTTCCCGCCCGGTGCCGCAGCCAGTCGACGACTTCCAGCCGGTGAGCAAGCTCTTCCAGCAGCCGCAGCCGGTCCAGCCGCAGCAAGCCCGTCCGCAGCAGGCGGCAGCCGCGCCCAATCAGGAAGCGCGCCTTGCGGCCGCCCTGCAGGCGCAGCCGCAACCGCAGCCGGTACAGGCAGCGCCCCGCATGCCCAAGGTCGAGGATTTCCCGCCGGTCGTGCGCGCCGAGGTCGAAGCCCGCCGCAATCCTGCGCCCGAGCCGGAAAACAACGGCCCGATGGGCCTGTTGAAGCGCCTCACGACGGGGCTCACCCGCCGCGAGGAGGAGCCGGCCAGGCTGCAGCCCGCCGCGCCGCGCGAGCCCAAGCTGCGCCAGCCGGCCCCGGAAGCCCGCCGCCTGGCGACCCAGGACCCGCAGCTCTACGCGCCGCGCCGCGGCCAGCTCGACGAGCACGGCCGTCTTTCGCCGCAGCCGCGTGCGGTCCAGGTAGACGACCAGCTGGAGATTCCGGCATTCCTTCGCCGGCAAGCCAACTGAGCCTCCCCGGAGGCTCGTGAATACAGGCCGGCGGACGGAAATATTCTTCGTCCGCCGGCTTGAAAAAACCCGCAAATTCAGCCGGTTATGATTCGTTAACTAAGTGCGTGCGGTAACATAGAGTAACCAAGCGTGATTTGTTGTCTTCCGGTCGCCCTACTACATTCTGGCCACAGAAAGGTCGGTGTGTGGGCGGATTCGGGGATGAGGTCCTGCCCACCATACTCAGCAAGAACCGCGCACCGGAAGTCGGGAAACTGGCCGCTGGAAGGACGGATGGGCTGAAGGGCATGGGGATCGAGTTGCACGATTATCAGACAACAATCAAATCGCGCGTAACCCTGGCAGGGTTCGGTGTCCATAGCGGCAAGCCGGTTTCGATCAGCTTCGTTCCCGCGGATCCCGACACCGGCGTGGTTTTCCACCACATCGACGCCGTCGGCGGCACGCGCGAGATTCGCGCGCTGGTCTCCGAGATCGGCGCGACCGACCTCTGCACCGCGCTCGGCGATCCGGCCGGCCATCACGTCGGCACGGTCGAGCATGTCATGGCCGCGCTGTTCGGCCTCGGCATCGACAATTTGGTCGTCGAGGTCGACGGCGACGAGATGCCGATCCTCGACGGCAGCGCCGCTCCCTTCGTCGAAGCCATCGACCAGGCCGGCATCGAGACGCTTGACGTCAAGCGCCGCTACATCCGCGTCCTGAAGCCGATCCGCATCGACAGCGGCGCCTCTTGGGCCGAGTTCCAGCCGCATGACGGCACCCGCTTCGAGGTCGAGATCGATTTCGAGAGCCCGGCCATCGGCCGCCAGTCCTTCGCTTCCGACATCGATCCGGCGACGTTCCGCCGCGACATTTCCCGCGCCCGCACCTTCGGCTTCATGAAGGATGTCGAGCGCCTGTGGGCTGCCGGCCACGCGCTCGGCTCCTCGCTCGAGAATTCGGTGGTGATCGGCGACGACAGCCGCGTCATCAACATGGAAGGCCTGCGCTACAAGAACGAGTTCGTCCGCCACAAGATGCTCGACGCCATGGGCGACCTGGCGCTCGCCGGCGCGCGCTTCATCGGCTGCTACCGTTCCTATCGCGGCGGCCACCGGCTCAACGCGGCGGCGCTGCGCCATCTCCTGTCGGACCGTTCCGCCTTCGAGATCGTCGAGACCAGCCGCCGCGAGCGCGGCCGTTCGGCCGAACTCGTCGCCGTCAGCGCCGCCGTCTACGCGCCCTGGGTGCTCTGACGCCGGGTCCGGGCAGGGTGTCCTGAAAGACACACTGCCGGCTTTTTTCGCGAACCGTTTGTTAGCGAAATCCGCGCCATAAAAATGCGCCATTGCCGGGCGATGGCATTGCCGCTGAAAAGCGTCTATGATTAACCGCGGCAGATCGACTGGCCGGTGCGCGTTCCTTGGGACGGGAAGACGCCGGGAGTGGGAAATGGCGACGCCGAGAAGGGCCAATTCAACCATGTATTTCGTGAAGAAAGCTCACGCGGGCGCGGCGATTCGTACGGCATTGACGGTCGTGGCGGTCGCCATGGTTCCCGCGCTCGCTGCTGGCTGCCTGTCCAAGGAAGAGGACATCAACCTCGCCACCTATGTCGAGCAGACCGATCCGGCTGACCAGCTCTACAACCAGGGCCTCGCCAACCTCAACGCCGGCCGCCTCAAGGAAGCCGGCCGCAAGTTCGACGCCGTCGACCGCCAGCACCCCTATTCGGAGTATTCGCGCAAGTCGATGGTGATGGGCGCCTTCACCCAGTACCGCCAGGGCAATTACGACGAGGCGATCAACGCCGGCAAGCGCTACGTGCAGCTTTACCCGTCGTCGCCCGACGCGGCCTATGCGCAGTACATCGTCGGCCTCTCCTATTTCCGGCAGATTCGCGACGTCACCCAGGACCAGAAGGAATCGCGCCGCGCCATCGAGGCGATGGAGGAGGTGATCCAGCGCTGGCCCGAATCGGAATATGTCGACGACGCACGCACCAAGGTCCGCTTCGCGCGCGACCAGCTCGCCGGCAAGGAGATGCAGGTC
>JAEYXI010000253.1 GCA_023428515.1 Pseudomonadota bacterium
ATCCTGGAGAGAAGGACCCGCATCGCGGGTCCGCGCCGACGCTCGCCCGACACTTGCCGGCTCACATCGTCACATTCAATTTCTCGGATAAGAAGCGCGGTAAGAACCTCCCAATGCGGTCAGCGGACTTAGTATGAAGGTTTAACCAAAGGGCTGGGCCTCATACGGAAGTATTGGCGCATCCCGCCTTAGTCCGGCCTGAACCCGCCTATGAGGCATTCCGGCACGCAAGCCGGTCCCGATCATACCGCTTTTGCCCCGCTTGAGCCTCCCATGACCGGCCTGCAAAGGTCGGTTTTCGGGCGCACTCGCGCGGCGTTCGTTGCCGGCTGTGATTACCATGCCGGCATCTCGAGTCCTGGTTGTCCGCCGCAGCGACATGCCGATGAAGACGGGTAGATGAAGATTATCCTCGCCAACAGGTACTTCTTTCCCGACCAGTCGGCGACCAGCCGAATGGTTTCGGGATTGGCATTCAGCCTTGCCCGGAAAGGTTTTTCCGTTACTGCGATTGCCGGCAGACAATCCTACGGCAACGAGGCGACACTGCCGCCACGCGAGTGTATCGGCGGGGTGGACATTCATCGTCTGGCGGCATCCAGCTTCGGCCGAGGCCGGCTCGCTGGCCGCGCTGCCGATTACGCAACCTTCCAGATGTCGGCAGCGGCATGGATCATCGCCCATGCGCGCCGTGGCGACATCTGCGTTGCGTGCACTGACCCGCCGCTGCTCTCGGTCGCGGCGGCGCTTCCGCTGAAGCTTCGCGGTGCGCATCTCGTCAACTGGGTGATGGATCTGTTTCCCGAGGCGGCCATGGAACTCGGTGTGGTGCCCCGCACCGGCCCGGCCTCGCGGTTCGCCTTGGTGCTGAGGGATCGGTCATTGCGCACTGCAGCGCTGACGATCTGTCCCATTGAGGCGATGACCCGTCACCTGGGGAGGCGCATCGGCCCATCCAGCCGACTGGCGACTGTGCACCACTGGGCGGACGATGCCGAGATTCACCCCGTTGATCCGTCGGGGAATACGATCCGCGCCGAATGGGGTTTGGAAGACGCCTTCGTGGTCGGCTACTCGGGCAATTTCGGCAGAGCGCACGAATTCGCGACCCTGCTCGCTGCGGCCAGCGCGTTGCGGAGCGAGACCGACATTCGCTTTCTCATGGTCGGCGATGGTCAGCAACGCGCCGAGACGGAAGCGGAGGCCCGTCGCCTTGGCTTGACGAACATGATCTTCCGGCCCTATCAGCCTCGCGAGCGGCTGGCCGAAAGTCTCGGCGCTGCCGATGTCCACATCGTATCGTTGCTGCCAAGTCTCGAGCATTGCATCATACCCAGCAAGTTTTACGGGGTGCTCGCTGCCGGAAGGCCGACCATCTTCATCGGCGACGGTAATGGCGCCGTGGCCACCGCCGTCCGCGAGGGAGGCTGCGGCGATACGGTGCGGCCCGGAGACTGGACGGGCTTGGTGGCACGGATCGTGCGACTGCGCGACGCGCGCGAAGAACGCCTTTGCATGGGAGTCCGGGCGCGAACGCTGCTACATCGCGAATATACGCTTGATCGCGGCGTCGCACGATGGCTCGCCGCGATCGAGCATCTGTTACCGCTTAACTCGACACTGACTCTGCCATCCGTGACGGATGGGATTCCGACATGACCAGCACCGTCGTTGTCAGTCAGCTCGGCGCACGCAGGCATTATGCGGTTCCCCGCATTCTCCACGAGGCTGGGCTACTCGAGCGCCTCAATACGGACATCTGCGCCGCCAGAGGATGGCCACGCCTTCTGCGCGCTCTCCCGCCTCGTATCCTGCCACAGGTATTACGACGGCTCGCCGGCCGGATGCCGCACGGCATCGCGACGGACAGGATACACACGTTCGAAACCATAGGTCTTGTGGCGGCCGCCCAGCGCATGGCAGTGCCGACGCGGGCACAAGACACGAAGGCGGCGCTGCAGGCTGCTCGACGCCTCGGGCGGGCAGTTGAGCGCGAAGGCTTTGGTGATGCGAGAGGCTTCTACGGGTTCGCCGGCGAGTGTCTGGAGCAGCTCCAGGCGGCCCGGCGCAATGGGCTATGGACGGTGGTCGACCAGGTCAATGCCCCGCGCGAGATCGTCGACCGTCTGATTGCGCGCGAGGCCGTGCGCTTTCCTGGCTGGGAACCGACGCCCGAGGCCGACCCTTACGGCGCCGCCTTCGCCGCACGTGAACAGGCAGAACTGTGGGTTGCTGATCTGGTCGTGTGCCCGTCGGAGTTCGTTCGCCGCAGTGTCGCGGAATGCGGAGGGCCGGTGGAGCGCTGCGTCGTCGTCCCCTTCGGTGTGGATGCTCGCTTTCGCATTCCAGAGCGTGAAAGGGATCCGGGTCCGCTAAGGGTCCTCACGGTAGGCGCTATCGGGCTGCGCAAGGGAAGCCCCTACGTGCTCGAGGCGGCCAGGAGGCTTGCGGGCGTGGCGACTTTTCGCATGGTGGGACCCGTTCTCGTTTCTGCGGCGAAACAGGCGGAACTCCGCACCGCCCTCGACCTTGCCGGCCCGACGCCGCGGGCCGAGATAGCACGGCATTATGCATGGGCTGATGTGTTCCTTCTCCCCTCGGTTTGCGAGGGCTCCGCGATGGTAATCTACGAGGCCCTGGCCGCAGGGTTGCCGGTGGTCACGACTCCGAATGCGGGAAGTGTCGTGCGGGATGGCATCGAAGGTTATGTCTGTCCGGCGGGCGATGCCGACGCGATTTGCGACAGGCTAAGACGTCTTGCTCGCGACCGGGAACTGCTTGAAACGATGGCGCGCTGCGCTGCGCTGCGTTCGAAAGATTACAATCTCGCCGGCTATGGACGCAGGCTGCTCGCCGCGCTCGAAGCGCTGAAAGCGGGTTCGCTGAAGATTGCGCGGGAAGTGGCATGAACGACGACGGCTCAGCCGCTGGCCGGCCGCTGCGGCTGGGTATGCTGATCGGATCGGCGGCCATTTCCGGTGGAGGAGTTGTCGAAGCAGTGCGCTCCCTGGCGATTGCGCTCAATCGTCTTCCCTCGGTCTCTGTCGAGGTGTTCGCGCTCTACAGCGGCGGTAGGCTCAGGGACTTCGGCAATGTGCCCGTTCATCCATGCCGCGTATCGGGGCCGGTGTCCTTTGGCTATGCACGTGGGCTTGTCGAGGAAATGCGCCGAAGCGAGATCGACATGCTGCATGTGCATGGGCTGTGGATGTATATCTCGATCGCCGCACGGCAATGGGCGCGAAAGACCGGGAAACCTTATGTCGTCAGTCCACACGGAATGCTGGACCCCTGGGCCCTCGCCAATGCCGGCGCAAAGAAACGGCTCGCACGCCTGCTCTACGAGGACGCCCACCTGCGGGGTGCCTCGTGTGTGCACGCACTCTGCGCCGCAGAGGCCGATGCGATCCGTGCGACCGGGATAGGGGTACCGGTCGCCATCGTGCCGAACGGCGTCGATTTGCCGGACGCCGGGGTTTGCCGGGCGCCATGGCGCAAGGCGCTGGAAAAGGACGCTAAGGTACTGCTCTTCCTTGGGCGTGTGACCGAGAAGAAGAGGGTGCTCGAACTTGTCCGCGCCTTTCGGCGCACATGGCGCTTGGGCAATCCATGGCATCTTGTGGTCATTGGGCCGGCGGAATCCGAGTACCATGCCGCAATTGCGGCGTGCGTGGGGGAAGGGCCGATCTCCCGCAACATCCATCTTATCGGGCCGGCCTATGGTGATTTGCGCGAAATGAGCTACGCATCGGCCGACGCATTCATCCTGCCTTCGGTGAGCGAGGGGTTGCCGATGGCTGCGCTGGAGGCGTTTGCGAACGGGCTGCCTGCGTTGCTGACGCCACAGTGTAATCTGCCGGAGGCGTTTGCCTGCGACGCCGCCATCAGAATTGGCGCCGACGAGGATGGGATCGCCATCGGCCTACGTCACCTATTCGACTCGAACGCCGACGCGTGGGCGGTTCGGGGTTGCAACGCCCGACGCCTGGCGAGCGAAACCTTCAGCTGGAACCTCGTCGCAGAGAGAATGGCATCGCTGTACAGGCGGCAGTTGCGGGTCAGTTCTGACGATCTTTCCTTCGCCGCTCTCTGATGGGGCGCGCTGGATTGCCTGCATAGACCTTCCACTCGTCGAGATCGCGTGTAGCAACCGCACGAGCGCCGAGAACGGCACCGTCGGCAACCTTCACGCCCGGCCCGACAAAAGCTTCTGAAGCTATCCACGCTCTGCAGCCAACCACGATCGCCCGCGAGGTGAGGGGGAAAGCGGGGTCATCGATGTCGTGGCTCGCGGTACAAAGATGCGCCCGCTGCGAGACAATTGCGTAGTCCCCCAACACGACTGGCGCGACGTTGTAGCAAATGACACCCGGTCCGATTGACGCATGTTCGCCCATAGAGAGATTGGCTGGCCACCAGATGCGTGCGCTCCCGCGCACAATGGCGGTAGAATGTATGCGCGCTCCGAATGATCGCAGTAAAAGGCTTCGGATCGGCTGGAACGGCGCAGGCGTCCAAGAGGCCAGAAGCGTCCAGCATAGTGACCAGACCAAGCGCATCAGCCGATACCTGAGGGCGAAGGTGGCCCCACCGAGATAGGGTGCTGGGGCGGAGGCTAAGACCGAGGCGGGGTCGGAATAGCGCGACTGCATCGTTGTCATCCCGGATTTGCGAGGGCAAGGCCGGTCGACGGCGCCGCTCGCGCTACGTTCGCCTGCACACGCAGCTTTGCAACAAAGAGCACCGGCAGCAGGAAGAGGATCATGTGGACCCACACGTTGAGGACCCAGTCGGTGTTGTGCGAGATGGCGTGGGTGGCGGGAACGATACTAAGGATGTAGATGATCTGCGCCGTCGTCGATCCGGCGTTCGCCGATGCCCATAGCAAGCTTAGAAGATAAGCCAGCAGCATGAACTTCAGGGCCCCGAAATACCAGAA
>JAEYXI010000337.1 GCA_023428515.1 Pseudomonadota bacterium
CGGCGGCTTCGTCGGGCTCGACCTGCAGCACGGCCGCGCCGACATGATGCGCGCGACCTTCGAGGGCATAGCGCTGGCGCTGCGCGTCGCGCTCGACGAGTTGCGCCGCATGACGCCGCTCAGCGGCGAGATGATCATGGTCGGCGGCGGCGCCCGCAGCGCGGAATGGCGGCAGATGTTCGCCGACATTCTGGGCTGCACCATACTGAAGGCAGCGGTCGACCAGCAGGCGGCGACGCTCGGGGCGGCCGTGCTCGCCTTCGTCGGCATCGGCGCCTGGCCGGACTTCTCGCCGCTGCGCGCGATCTGCGCCACCCGCGACGTCAGCGAGCCGGATCATGAGGCCTCGCCGGTCTACGAAGCGGCACTCGACGCCTACCGCATGGCGGCCGGCCAGCAGCGACAATTGGCAGGCCCCCTTTCGGAGTTCCGCGAACGGTCACGATGACAGTCGGGCTTCTGTCCCGGCGTTGCCGAGGCTGCGCATCTCTAGCGTTGCCTTTTCGGCAATCTCCGCGACGAAATCCTGAACTTCCCTGCAACGCCAGCTTCTGGGACAGTAGCGTGGGAGGTTTCGGCCTCGGTTTCCTGAGACTGGAGGGTCAGAACTTGGCCTATGTCATCACAACACCCTGCATCGACGTCAAGGACGGCGACTGCACGGTGGCTTGCCCGGTCGATTGCATCTACGAGGGTGGGCGGATGTTCTATATCCATCCAGAAGAATGCATCAATTGCGGTCTGTGCCTGTCCATCTGTCCGGTCGATGCTATCGTCTGGGATGAGGAAATCCCTGATGACAAACGCGTTTATCTCGACATCAACCGGGATTTCTTCGGTCCCTCGGTCACCGGGCTAGGCTCGCCGGGAGGTTGGCAGCGCGGC
The DNA here is from genome assembly GCA_023428515.1 of Pseudomonadota bacterium. The sequence continues at coordinate 886 of JAEYXI010000337.1, forward strand.
GAGGTCCTCGACAAGGATCATCCGTTCGTCGCCGGGCTCCCTAAACAAACTGCGGCTTCACATTCGTAACTTGGAGAGAGGTTCAATGCCTGAGAATTTCATCGGCGGTGTCATCCCAGCCGTTCCGACGCCGTTTTCGGCATCGCGGGAGATCGACGCTGATGCCTTTGTCGAGCATGGGCAATGGTGCCTCGACAATGGTGCGGACGCGCTGAATGTGCTGGGGACGACCGGCGAGGCCAACTCGCTCTCACCGACCCTGCGCAAACAGGTCATGTCGATTGCGGCCGAGCGGCTGGACCGCCGCAGGCTGATGGTCGGCACGGGAACGCCCGATCTCGATACGACCGTGGAGTTGACCCGGCTGGCCTCGACGCTGGGCTTCGCCGCCGCGCTGGTCCTGCCGCCCTATTACTACAAACCGGTCTCGGATGACGGGCTGTTCGCATGGTTCAGCCAGGTGGTCGAGACGACGGCCGACAAGCCGATCGATCTGTACCTCTACAACTTCCCGCAGCTGACAGGGATCGAGTTCAGTGCGGCCTTCGCAGCGAGGCTGAGCGCGGCCTTCCCGGACCGGATCAAGGGCGCCAAGGACAGCTCCGGCAATCTCGACTACGCGCGGACTCTCGCGAAGATTCCCGGCTTCGCGGTCTTTCCCAGCAATGAAATCTCCCTGGCGGATGCCGATCGGGACGGCTTCGCGGGCTGCATCTCGGCGACGGTGAACATCGACCCGTCTTCCTCGGCCTCCCTGTGGCGGAATCAGGCGGATGACATTCTCCGCGAGACAGTGGGCGCGCTGCGCAAGGGCATCGCTGCATACCCGCTCGTCGCGGCGGTAAAATATCTCGTCGGCCGTCGCAGCGGAAACGGCGTCTGGGCGAACGTGGCCGCCCCCAACATGGCAATCACCGACAAGCAGGCGCGGTCAGCGCTCGACGCAGTCGTCGAACAGGTCGCAGCCGCAGCCTGATCTACCAGTCGGCATAGTAGCGACGGACGGCCTCCGCCAGCGCAAGCGCGCGGGGCCGTTCCTGCCGAAGACACGGCAGGTCTGCGCGCGCCTGGGCCAGCAACTCCCGGCTCGCAGCATCGAAATCGACATTGATGAGCCGCCCATCGCGCATGACTTGCCGCCCGGCGACGACCAGGCCCGTGGCATGGGCGGCACTCATACGCGTAAGCAGGACCTCTGCCTCGTCGAGATCGTCGAACAGGCTGTCGGTCGTCAGCGCCGCGTAGTCGACGATTGTGTAATCCTCGGCCGCCGGCATGTTGAGGACCTTTGCTCCAGTTCGGATCGCCGCATCGAACAAGCTGGCCGCGGTGAAGGTGCGCGTGAGGTCGTGGCCGCCGTGTAGAAGGTAGGCGAGCCGCAATTCGCGCCAGAGGTCCTGGTCGTCGTCGAACCCGGTGCCATCGAGGCCGATGGCGAATTCAGGACCCTTCCGCAACATGTCGGGAAGCGGGGCAACGCCGGATCTCAGCCGCAGATTGGCCGAAGGGTTGGAGACAAGCTGGACGCCGCGCTCGGCAAGAAGCTCGAGTTCGTCCTCGCGCAACTGAACGCCATGGGCGACCGCGAGCCGCGGCGACAGGAAACCGATCTCATCGAGATAGCGCACGATGCCTTCGGGGAAGCGGCGATCCAGCCACAGGCGTTGGCGTGGCGACTCCAGCAGATGCATGTGGATGCGCCGGCCGCTCTCAGCCGAAGCCTCGGCCACCGCTTCGAGAAGCGAGTTCGAGCACCATTGCGGCCCGATTGGACCGAATTGCACATCGACCAGCGGATTGGCGTTTTCCTCGGCCACCCGCAGGACCGCCTCGATCTGGCGTGAGATGGGCGCGTAGCGAGGGATCGTCGGCGCGAGCGCAGCCCAATCTTCCTCCGAAAGAAACGGTCGCAGCCGCTCCGGACCGCCGCCATAGGCCCAGGGATCGAAATCGAGCAGCGGGCAGGAAAGCCCGAGCCTGATCCCGACATCCGATGCGGCGCGGATGACCGCTCTCGCCTCCTCGGCAAGGCGATCGATGTTGAGCGAGTTGTGGCAGTGCATCGTCGCGCCGACGCCGGTGAGCGCCAGGCGGGAAAAAGCGACGAGCGCCTCCAGATAAGGATCGGTGCGCGGCCGCAACCGCATCGACGGTATCCAGGCCTCCAGCGCGTCGTCCACGCCGCCGAAATCCAGCGTGCGGATGCCATAGCCATGATCATGTGCGTTGACGGGCGACGGCAGCACTAGCTCGCCCGGCCTCAGCATCTCCGGCGACAACCTCGCCGGCAAAAGTCCGGCCCCGATTTTTCCGCGCGCTGCAGGTTCATGGCCGGGATGCAACAGAACCCGGATATCGGATTCGGCCGGCGTCAACTCTCTATGACCTCGCCGATCATGTCGCTGTATCGCTGAAGTCCGCGGCTGAAGGCTTCGATGACCGCTTCGGCCGCGTGCGTGAGTTGCCGGCGTTTCTGGACCAGGATGCCAATATGCAGGTTTTGCAGCCGCGATCCCGAAATGGGTAGCAGCACGATGTCGCCGGCCTTGATCTCATCCATGAAGCCGAGCGGGGTGAAGAAGGCCACGCCCTCGCCCGACATGATGAAAGGCTTCAGCATCGTCTGGCTGTTGGAGACGATGAACGTCTTTCCTGCCCGCTCGAACATGGAAAGCTCGATCTCGATCAGCGATCGGATCGGCTGGGTGTCGAACTGCAGGAGCAGGTTGAACTGGGAGCACTGCACCAGGGAAACTTTCTTGTATCCCGCGAGGGGATGATCCCTGGCAACGCAAGCCATGATCGGCATGGGCACCCGAAACAACATCTCTGTGTCGTCCGGTCGCGCAAGGTCGAAGGTGATGCCGATATCGACATCACCTTCCGCAACGTAGTTGGTCACTTGAGCGTGCCCTGCCGTCTGCACGTGAAAGCTGACGGCCGGGTGAAGATGATGAAATGTACTCACCTGTTCCGGCAGGAACTTCACCGTCAGGCTGTCCAAGCATGCAACACGGACGCGACCGGTCTTCTTGCCCTGCATCGCCCCCAGATCGCTGCGCAGGATGTCGAATTCCCTCAGCGTGCTTCTGGCGTGCCGCAGAACCTCCTGTCCCGCCGTCGTCAGGCGCAAGCCATTCGAGAAGCGCTCGAACAGCGTGATGCCGAGTTCATCCTCGAGCTTCTTGATCTGCCGGCTGAGCGCCGACGTCGCGACATTCAGTTCCTCGGAGGCTTTCCGGATGGAGCCTGAGCGAGCCACCGCCGCAAAATATTTCAGGATACTTGCGTGCATGGCGCCTCCGCGATTCGAACGATATCTTTATCGCAGGCTCATCGACCCCTCCAGACCGGGGCACGCTTCTGCTGGAAGGCGGCAACGCCCTCCATTGCATCCTCGCTCTGCAGGGCCCGAACCAGCGCCGGCGTCTTCAACGCCTGTGCCTCGGACGGCAAGAGATGGGCGGTGCGACGCACCGTGTGCTTGATGGCCTTGAGCGACAGCGGCGCACAGGCAACGATCTCGGCAACCCAGCGCTCCACGGCCTCGTCGAGCTTCTCGGCCGGGGATACCTCGTTGACGATACCGAACTCATACATTTCGGCTGCACTGAACTGCTTGCCCGTCATGAGCACCGCCATTGCCCGGTTGAACGGGATCTTGCGCTGGAGCAGCACCATGCCGCCGTCGAGCGGCATGCGGCCGACGCGTGCTTCAGGCAGGCCGAACCGCGCAGTCTCGGACGCAATCACGATGTCGCAGCCGAGCACCATCTCGAAGCCGCCGCCAAGCGCAAAGCCGTTGACCCTGGCAATCACCGGCACATCCAGCGAGCGGCGGAAGGAGAGCCCGCCGAAGCCGTTTGGACGGTCTTCGGCCCAGTATTCGACGCCGGACTTGTCGACGCCCTTCAAGTCGGCGCCGGCGCAGAACGCCTTCGGCCCGGCGCCGGTGAGAACGACGCAGCTCACGTCGTCGCGCCGCTCGATCTCCTGCCAGATCGCCTCCAGTTCGCGCTCGGTCGCCGCATCGACCGCATTCATACGCTCCGGGCGGTCGAGGGTCACACGCGCGACCCTGTTTTCGACGACGAACCCGACGCTCATGCGGCATTCTCCCGTTCGGCGGTTCCGATGAGGCCGAGGATTTCCTCGTTGTGTTCACCGAGCCGCGGCGGGGCAATCCGCCCCGTGACCGGTGCGGCCGACATGTCGATCGGCGAGCCGATGAGGCGGACCGGGCCGGCCGGCGTTTCGCCCGCCTCCAGGATCATCTTGTTGATCAGCGTCTGCTCGTCTTCGAGCGCCTCTCCGATGGTGCGCACCGGCGCGCAGAGGATGTCGACCTTTTCCAGCCGTTCGACCCAGTGCGCAGTCGTGTTCTTCGCGAAATTCTCGCGGAACACCGCCTGCAATTCCGGCCTGTGCTGCATCTGCAGGTCGAAATCCGCATAGCGCGGATTGGCTGAGAGATCGTCGATTTCGAGCGCAGTGCAGATATCGCGCAGCGGGTTCTGCTTGAAGGCGCCGACCATGACGATGGCGGCGTCGGTGGTCTCGAACACACCCGTCAGCGGGAAGGCGCCCCAGTTGAGCTCCTTGTTTCGCATCATGTGGACCGTGCCCTCCTGCATCTGCATGGCGAGCATCGAGGAGTACAGGCTGACGGCGACCTGCTGGCCCTCGTCAGTCTTGTCCCGCTGAAGCAGCGCAAGCAGGATGCCCTGGACGAGATGCATGCCGGCCGAGAAGTCGGCGAGCGGCGTCGCGTAGATCGACAGCGGATGGTTCTGGTCGGACTTGCGGTGCATGACGCCGGAGACGGCCTGCGCAAGAACGTCCTGCCCGCCCTTGTGCTCGTACGGGCCGGTCAGGCCGTAGCCGGTGCCGACCGCATAGATCAGGCCGGGATTGCGCTTCTTCAATTCCTCGTAGCCGAAGCCCATCCGCTCCATTACGCCGGGGCGGAAGTTGTTGACGACGACATCGGCCTGGTCGATCAGGGCCAGGACCGCTTTGCGCGCATCTTCCCGCTTCAGGTCGAGCGCCAGGCTGCGCTTATTGCGGTTGAGCGAGCAGAAGACCGGATTGTTGAGGCCGTCCGGATCGGAGCCTAGCGACCAGCGCGAGAGATCGCCGACCTTCTCCTACTCGACCTTGATGACGTCGGCGCCATAATCGGCGAGCATCTGCGTGCAGCACGGACCGAGCATGACCTGGGTGAAGTCGATGACGCGGATACCGGAAAGGGGAAGCGTGGTCATTCGGCGGCCTCTAGGTAGGTGGCATTGTCGGAGGGAACGTCGCCTGGATCGGCACCCTGCGCACGCATCTGTTTCTGGATGGCCTTGATGTCGGCCTTGCGCACTGTCGTGCCGGCATTGAGCGCCACGGTCGCGGCGATGCCGGCGGCCTCGCCCATCGCCATGCAGGGCGGGATTTCGCGGCTCGATTTCTGCGCCTGCGGCGTCGCCGAATAGTGCCGGCCAGCGACGAGGAGCTGGTCGACCTCCTTCGGCAGCATCGCACGATAGGGCGTGTAGTAGTCGCGGCCGCGGCAGACCGTGTCGGCGAAATGCCGGCGGCTCATCACGTCGTCCTTGGTGACCACGTATTCGCCTTGCAGCATGCGGGTCTGGCGTACGCCGGTCTGCGGCGCGAAATCCACCACATAGGCATTCTCGAAGCCGGGGAATTTCTGCCGTGCAAAGTCGAGCAGGCGGCCGATGCGTGCGCGGCCTTCCAGTTCCGCCGCCGCCAGGTCCTCGACCTTGAGGCCGGACAGTTTCGGCATATGCGGACAGTTGAGCCAGACGACGCCGGGCAGCGGCGTCTTCAGCCACCAATAGGCCCAGCAGCCGCCGATGAGGCGCTTGGCCTCATGGTCGAGCTTCTTGAAACTCTCGGGCTCTTCGAACTCGAAACGTTCGGCGGCTTCCGTATCGACGCCGCCCCAACGCGAGACGGTCGTCAGGATGAAGCTGTCCTCGACATGGGCGGCGCCGGCGCTCGCCGCCACGTCGAGATCGCCCGTCGCGTCGATCACGACACTGCCCATGATCGCTTCGAGGCCCGCCTTGGTCTGGCAGACGACGCCCTTGATCGCACCGTCCTCGACGATCGCCGAGGAGAACCAGCTATGCGTGCGCAGCTTGACCCGCGCCTCCCCGAAAAGGTCGTAGGCCGCCTGCTTGAAGCCGTCGGGATCGAAGGAGGCGGCATAGCAGATCGGATGCGGCGCCGTCGGCGTGTGGAAGTCGAAGAGGCCCCAGCGTGCCCAGCGCCGCCAGCTTTCCGGCAGGTCGCGGCTGTCGATCTGGCGATCGTTCTCGTCGGGCACGACGCAGAGGTTCCTCTTGCGCATGCGCTCGATCATTTCGGTGCAGATGCCTTGCACGGTGATCTCGAGACCGTTCACCATGTCGTCGAGCACGAGCACCATGCCACCAGCGGCAAGGCCGCCGACATAGGGGTAACGCTCGACCAGCGTGACGCTCGCGCCGTTGCGCGCGGCGGAAACCGCCGCCGAAATGCCGGCCGGGCCGCCGCCGACCACGACGACGTCGGACCTGTCAACGACCCTGGCATGTCCCGCGGGTATTCTGACTGTATCGTTCATTCTTTCCTCCTGTCGGCCAAGCCGACGCAATGACGTGGGTGCACCCGGACGGCCGCACCGGTTTGAGGGGAAGAGGGAGAAATCAATCGTGCGCGGTCGGCTTCCAGCGGATGACCTTCCTCTCGACGAGCGAGACCGCGAAGAACAGAAGCACGGCGAGCGTGGCGGCAATGACCACCGTCGCGTAGAGCAGCGGCGAGCGGAAATTGTAGGTCGCCTCGATGATCAGCGCGCCGAGGCCATAGCTCGCCCCGATCCATTCCGCGACGATGGCGCCCATGACGCTGCTCGTCGCCGCAATCTTCAGCGCCGCAAATAGGAACGGCAGCGAAGCCGGCAGGCGAACCTTCCAGAATATCTCGGAATTGCTCGCCGAGAGCACCCGCATGAGGTCGAGCATGGCAGGGCTCGTCGACTTCAGGCCCTGGACCATGTTCACCAGCGTCGGGAAGAAGCAGATCAGCCCTGCGATGATGATCTTCGGCGCGATGCCGTTGCCGACCAAGAGGACCAGGATCGGGGCCAGCGCGATGATCGGGATCGACTTGATGATGACCGCGATCGGATAGAAGGCCTTCTCCGCGATCGGGCTGTAGACGAACCAGATGGCGAGCAGCACGGCGACCAGATTGCCGAAGACGAAGCCGAGTGCCGCTTCCAGCAGGGTCGGCAGCAGGTTCGTCCACAGGATGGCCGCGTTTTCCCTGAAGGCGTACAGCACCTCGACCGGGCTCGGCGCCATGAAGGTCGGGACTGAGAACCCCCAGACGACCAATTGCCAGAGCAGGATGCAGCCTACGATGGCGAGGATCGCCGGCATGTATTCGAGCAGAGGCCCGAAGGCCCTGTCGGCGGACGTCGTCTTCTTCACGGCGACGACGCGCGTGCCGTTTTCCGCCGCCGATCCCGAGTGCACAGTATCGCTCATCAGCATTCCTCCAGCAGACGGCGCAGATGCGCGGTGATGCGGATGAATTCCACCGTATCGCGCATGGGCAGGCTGCGCGGCGACGGCAGGTCGACCTTCATGAACTCCTTCACGCGACCCGGAAGGGAGGCGAGCATCAGCACGTACTGGCCGAGAAACACCGCCTCCGGAATGGAATGGGTGACGAAGAGGATCGTCGTGCCCGTTTCCTGCCAGAGGCGCAGGAGCTCCTCGTTGAGCTTGTCGCGGGTGATCTCGTCGAGCGCCCCAAAAGGCTCGTCCATCAGGAGGATGCGCGGCCGCGTCACCAGCGCGCGGGCAATCGCCACGCGCTGGCGCTGTCCGCCCGAGAGTTCGTGCGGGAGTGCGTTTTCGCGCCCCTTGAGCCCAACCAGGGCGAGAAGCTGCTCCGGATCGGCATAGGTGGCGCCTGGCTCTCGCTTGCCGACTTCCATCGGGAGGCGGACATTGTCGAGCGCCGAACGCCAGGGCAGCAGGGTCGCCTCCTGGAAGACGAAGGCAAAGTCCCGTCCCTCGCGGGCCTTGCGCGGGGTCTGTCCCAGCACCGAGACCGAGCCGTCGCTGATATGAACGAGATCGGCGACGCAGCGCAGCAAAGTGGACTTGCCGCAGCCGGACGGGCCGAGCATCGTCACCAGCGCCCCTTCCGGGATCTGGACCGAGACGTCCTGCAGCGCGGTGAATTCCGACTCGCCCTTGCCGAAGCGGATGTGAAGCTTGTCGACCGTCACTGCCGGCAAGGCCCGGCTGGATGGCGCGGCCGCAGCGCGTTCCAGAGCGACTGGCATGACGATCACCCGACCTTTTTGCGGACGTCCGTCGTCGCATCGAGGACAGAGAGCGTCATCACCTCGTCCACGGTCGGCACCTTGTCCGTGAACTGGCCGAGATCGGCATAAGTCTTGATCTGTGCGGCCCAGTTGTCCGTGGACATGGTGCCCCAGCCGTCGGCCTTCGTCGTCTCGTTGAAGGCAAACTTCATCAATGGGCCGATGGTCTCCAGTTCGCTCGCCAGATCGAGGTTCGGATATGCCTCGACGAGGATGTTGACGGCCTCCTCCTGATTGTCGCGGGCATAACCCCAACCCTTGGCGGTGGCCGACATCCAGCCGGCGAGTTCCTTGGGATGCTCGGCCAGTTCCGCGTCGGTTGTGTAGTAGACGTTGGCGTAGAGCTGGATGCCCGTGTCCCACAGCATCAGGTCGACGCGGTCGTCGCCGATGACCTTGAGCGCGTTGGTGTTGGTCAGCCAGCCGACGACGACATCGGCCTGGCCGGTCATGAGCTGGTTCATGTCGGCGCCCATATTGACGACCGTGACCTGGTCTTCCGGCACGCCGTTCTTGGCGAGAAGCGCGCGCAACAGGACCGCGCCGGTCGGCTGGATGGCGACCGTCTTGCCGATCATATCCTGGGCGCTGTTGACCGGTTTTCCCTTGCGCGAGAAATAAGCGTAGGGATGCTTCTGGTAGCCAGCCGCGATCGCCTTGATCGGAACGCCCGCGCCGCGGGCGAGCATGACGGATGGGCTCGACGAGATCTGGCCGAGGGTGGCCTGTCTCGAGGCAACACCGGCGACGCCGTCGACGTTCGGGCCGCCCGGGATGATTTCCAGCTCAAGACCCTCTTCCGCGTAAAAGCCCTTCTTCATCGCGACGACCTCGCCCAGGAGGCCGTTCGAGGCGAGCCAGCCGAGTTGCATGCGGATCGTCGTGAGGTCTTGTGCGGTCGCCGGCAGGATGGACAACAGCGTCTGGCCTGCGGTAACGCCGCCGAGCGCGGCAGCCGCCTTCATGAAACCACGCCTGTTCATTGCGAACTCTACCATTTCACTCCCCTCTCTGTTGCTTAAAGAGATTTTTATTGAGCCGATCATCGCCGAAGGTAGCGTTCGCATAAAGAACAATTTTTAGTTCAATCGATTGCCGCAATGGCAACGCCCTCAATAAGCGAAGAGCGGCCGTCTGTTCTGATGTCCATGGTGAGGACTACGAACAGGAGGCGGAGCAGCAGTATGGGGACATCGGCTACGGGTCTTAGAGAGCGGTCATTCGGTTGCGTCGGCTCGAGCCACGCTTTTGGGTCACGTAGCATCCATCAAGTGACGGCAAATGCCGCTTACCAGCCCTGGAATGCCTGCAGCAGCCGAGGATCGACGCGTCCGCCCGCAACGTCGGCAAGGGCGCGGTCGAGAAGCTCCAGCCCAGCCTGCGCCTCATCTCGCGTGAGGGTGAGTGGCGGCGTCAATTCGAGAACGTTCGAATTCACACCGACATAGAAGAGCACAAGGCCGAGTTCGAAAGCGCGATAGATGGTCAGGGCCGTCTCTCGGCTCGCCGGTGTTTTCATGCTCCGGTCCGTGACAAGCTCCACTCCGATCGCAAGGC
>JAEYXI010000380.1 GCA_023428515.1 Pseudomonadota bacterium
TTTCAAAAGGGGTCGATGGCTACGATCCGGCCGTTGGGCAGCGCCGCGGACGGCCGCAGGCGCGCCCCTGTCCATCCAGGGAAGAATTCGATGACCGAGAACCTCGCAGCCGAACAGGAAGCGCCCGCAGGGCGTCGGGGTCGTGGAGCGGCGGGCGGCGCCGCTGCAAGGCGCGCGGCGCGTTCGGGCGGTGGTCCGGGCACGCAGCTCACCTACATCAAGCGTGAGATCCCGCTCTATGAGGTGTTGAACGAGGAGGGCCTCGCCCTCATCGAGAAGAACGCCGACACCGTGCTCGAGGAAACCGGCATCATTTTTCGCGATGATCCGGAAGCGCTCGAAATCTGGAAGAACGCCGGCGCCGACGTGAAGGGCGACCGCGTGCATTTTCCGAAAGGTCTGCCGCGTTCGCTGCTCAAGACCGCGCCCTCGCAATATATCCAGCACGCGCGAAATCCCGAACGCTCGGTGCAGATCGGCGGCAACGCCACCGTCTTCGCGCCGGTCTATGGCCCGCCCTTCGTGCGCGACCTCGACGGCAAGCGTCGCTACGCTACGATCGAGGATTTCCGCAATTTCGTGAAGCTCGCCTACATGGCGCCGTCGATCCATCATTCGGGCGGCACGGTGTGCGAGCCGGTCGACGTGCCGGTCAACAAGCGCCATCTCGACATGGTCTACAGCCACATCAAATATTCCGACAAACCCTTCATGGGCTCGGTCACTGCGCCGGAGCGCGCGGAAGACACGGTGGCGATGGCCAAGATCGTGTTCGGCGACGACTATGTCGAGAACAACACGGTGCTGACCTCGCTGATCAACGCCAACTCGCCGATGGTGTTCGACGACACCATGCTCGGCGCGCTGAAGGTTTATGCGCGTCACAACCAGGCCTGCATCGTCACGCCCTTCATCCTCGCAGGCGCGATGAGCCCGGTGACGGTCGCGGGCACGCTGACGCAGGTTCTCGCGGAAGTGCTGGCCGGTGCGTCGATGACGCAGCTGGTGCGGCCAGGCGCGCCGGTGCTGTTCGGCACCTTCGCTTCGTCCATCTCGATGCAGTCGGGCGCGCCGACCTTCGGCACGCCGGAGCCGTCGCTGGTCTCCTACGGCGCGGCGCAGCTCGCCCGTCGTCTTGGCCTGCCGTTCCGCACCGGCGGCTCGCTCTGCGCCTCCAAGGTTCCGGACGCACAGGCGGCCTATGAGAGTGCCAACACACTGAACTCGACCATCCTCGCCGGCACCAATTTCGTGCTGCATTCGGCGGGCTGGCTCGAGGGCGGTCTCGCCTCCTGCTACGAGAAATTCATGATGGATATCGACCAGCTCGGCATGCAGCAGAAGTTCGCCGCCGGCGTCGATCTCTCCGAGAACGGCCAGGCGATGGACGCCATCCGCCAGGTCGGCCCCGGCAGCCATTTCCTCGGCTGCGACCACACGCAGGCGAACTTCCAGTCGGCCTTCTACCGTTCGAACATCGCCGATAACAACTCCTTCGAGCAGTGGCAGGCGGAAGGCGAGAAGACCGCGCCGCAGCGCGCCAACGAACTCGCCCGCCGCTGGCTGGAGAGCTACGAGGCGCCGGCGCTCGACCAGGGCATCGACGAGGCGCTGCTGGCATTCATCCGCCAGAAGAAGGAATCGATGCCCGACGCCTTCACGTGAAAGGAGCCCGATGCAGGCCGGGCTAAAGTGGCCGACATCATTCACAAGGAAGTCTGGCGAAGCGCTTTCAAGGGCTGAGCCGGCGAGAGGCTCGCGCGACTATCGGCTGCTCAATTGGTGTAGTGCGTGTCGTCCACGCTCGGATCGGCCGGCACGTCGCACAAGGTGACGTTATCGACGGTGCTGCAGCCGGGCTGCAGGACGGGAGCGGCAATGCCGTTTGCTGTAATTTGCTCCGCTTCGCCTCGGAGGGCAGGGTTCGGTGGTGGCGTCGCGATGCCGCCGTTCGCCGGGAATTGGCCCGCCTGGCTCTGGAGCGCGGGGGCCGGTGGCGTCGCGGGCATTGGCAAGGGTGCAGGCGCCTCGGCAAGCGGCGCATAAGAGGTTTTCTGTGGTTCGGAGGACGTGCAGCCGGCCAGGAGGAGGATGCAGAGGGCCGGCATCAGGCGGAGGGTCATGCTCAGTCTCGCGTGGAGCCGCGATGTTTCAGAATTCCCGCCCGCTTACAAGCCGCAAGCGCGACCTGCATGCTTGCTTTCCCAGCACGAAATGTTGAAAGGCCGCCGTGGTCGGTTGCTCCGTATAGTCATACGGCTATCTATCTCGGCGTAACGAGCATTACGGAGGCGACGATGGGTAAGCAGGAGATTCGGATCGAGACTGCGGACGGCGTTGCCGAGGCGAGCCTCCTGACTCCGGCGGGCACGACCCCCAGGGCCGGCGTCATCGTCTACATGGACGCCTTCGGGCTGAGGCCGGCATTGGAAGAGATCGCCGAGCGCATCGCCGCCGACGGCTACGCTGTGCTGGTGCCCGACATCCTCTACCGGGGAGGGCGGTTCGGTCCGTTCGACGCCAAGACGGCCTTCAAGGACGAGGTAACAGGTAAGTCCATACGCGCGGCCATGGCAGCAACGACCCAGGCGATGACGCAGGCCGACACCGCCGCCTTCATCGAAGCGCTCGCCGCGCATGGCGTGACCGGGCCGATCGGCACGACCGGCTATTGCATGGGTGGTGCGCGCGCCATCAACGCTGCCGCTGCGCATCCCGAGCGCATCGCGGCGGCCGCCAGCTTTCATGGCGGCAATCTCGCCAATGATGCGCCCGACTGCCCGCAGAAGAATGCCGCGAAGATCAAGGCGCGCGTCTATGTCGGTTGCGCCGGGGTCGACGGCAGCTTCCCGCCGGAGCAGTCGGCGAAGCTCGCCGAGGCCTTTCGCGTCGCGGAAATCGACCACGCCATGGAGAACTATGCGGACATGGCGCATGGCTGGTGCGTGCCCGACCACAACGTCTTCAACAAGGAGGGTGCGGAGCGCCATTTTTCGCGACTGAAGACGCTGTTTGCCGAGACGCTTGGAGGCTGGTGAGAACGCGGTGGGCCAGCCGGATCTTGCAGCCCTCGAAACCGCGCTCGCCCGACATGGCCTGATCCTGCGCGGCGGTTTCAATTTTCTCGTGAACGAAGCAGCGCCTACCGGCCTGTCAGGCTCCCCGGCAAAATCCGTGCTGCTCGTCGGACAGGCCGGTGACGCGCCTTGGGCGCATTTTCTGCGCTGGCGGGAGACACAGCCCCACGGCATCGCCAATCCGCTCGACACATGGTCGCGCAGGGTGATCGGTGAGGTCGCTGCAAAATTCGGCGCTCGCGCCGTTTCTCCCTCTGACCGCCCCTGGCTGCCGTTCCAGCAATGGGCGATGCGCGCCGAGGGGCTGAAGCCGTCGCCGCTCGGCATCCTCATGCATCCCGAATACGGGCTCTGGCACGCCTATCGCGGCGCGCTTCTCTTCGACGTTAAGACACAGATTCAAACGCCTCAGGAGGTGATTCACCTCTGCGACCTATGTCCAGGAAAACCTTGCCTGAAATCCTGCCCGGTCGCGGCGCATTCGCAAGACGGATTCGCCTATCAGGCCTGCCTCGATCATGTGCGCGGCCCGTCCGGAGAGCCTTGCCGCACGACCGGTTGCCTCGACCGCAACGCCTGTCCCTACGGGACCGCCTATCGCTATCCCGCCGACGAGCAGGCTTTTCACATGGCGGCATTCATGCGGTGATGGGAGGCGTTACTCGCCCATCTCCTGGATCAGCGCATAAAGGTTCGTACAGCGCGCACCGGAACGGCAATAGGCGAAGACCGGACCTTCCAGTCCTTCCAGCGCTGCCGCCTGGTCGGCGACGTTCTGCTCGGTGATCTGCCCGCTGATGACAGGGATGTAGCGGAACTCCAGCCCCGCGGCTTCCGCAGCCTGCTTCACGCTGTCGGCCGAGGGTTGCCCCGGTTGCTCGTCGTCGGGCCGGTTGCAGATGACGCTCTTGAAGCCGGCCGCCTTAACCGCCGCGATGTCCTCCGGCAGGATCTGGCCGCTCACCGAATAATTGTCGCTGATCTCTCGGTATTCCATGATGCACCTCTACAGGGCTTCGACGCCGGAAGGCTGTTCTGCCACCGCTTGGCCGCCGGAGCAACGGCCAAGCGGTGGTTCGTGTCGCATTCGATGCCGCTGGTGGCGGAAGCGGCTGCTGGCTGGCTATCCCTAGTGTGTCTCCCCGGTGCCGCCGACCGCAACCAGGTTGAACGGCTTGCCCTCAAACGGGATGTCGTTGCCGCGCGTGAAGGTTCCGGCATCGACGGTATGCAGCACGCCCTCGAGCGGGTCTGAAACCACGATGCGATCACCGGCGACCGCGATGCGCGGACGCGGATCGCTCCAGTGGCCGTCCATGCTGTAGGGTTCCGTCAGCCTCAGCGACTTATCCAGCTTTCCATCGATCACGTCGATCCGATGCAACTGGCCATCTTCGGTGAAGACATAGGCGAACTTCGCCCGGATGGGGTCGACGGCGAAATGGACCCGCCGGGTCGGCAGGTCGATCAGCCGGAAAACGTCCTGCGCTGTCGGATCGACCAGCACGACCGCGCTCGGACCGAAGTTGCCAAGGAAGTACTGAAGGCCGCGCCCGCCGACCAGCGTGGTCGATTTGCCCTCCGGGAGGTTGTCGCCGTACTCCAGGAACCTGATGTCAGGGGTTTCACCGCCTGTTTCAGCGACAAGCAGGCCGGTGGCGCAGGCTACCGCCAGCAGATTGCCCGACGAGGCCTCGCCATGCAGGTCGGGGCATTGATGTAGGTCGCCAACCGAAGTTCCTGCTTGATCGAGCACGCGGATGCCGACCGGCAGTTCGTCGGGCTGCTTCTTGTTGGGCTCCGAGACGAGGGTGTGGCCGCCGAGCGCCACGGCGACTCCATGGTGCGGTGCCGCGGTCGCAACGTCGCGGATCTCTGTCTTGCCTGCGAGAACGTCCGCCTCGCGCACGATCCGCACCTTGCCGTCGCCATCGAAGAACAGCGCGATATCTCCGTCATGCTCGACGAAATGCGATGGTTTCTTGCCCGTGATTTCGATGTCCAGAAGTCGAGGGGCTTCAACCTTGATGTCGCCGTGGTCGCCATGGTCGCCGAACGATATCCCGCTGGCGAGGACCGAGACGACATCGCCCTTGCCCTGGACTGCGAAGACGGCTCGACCGCTCGCGGTGCGATACAGGCTGGCGGGTTGCTTGACCTGGAACCTGTCGATCGCTTTGCCGGTATCGGCGTCGATGGCATGGACAACCGGATCGGCGTGGTCGGCTACGAACAGCCTCCATGCGGTCTTTTCTTGCGCGAAGGACGGCGCGGCGACGATGCCGGCGAGCAGGGCGACCCCCGATGCGACTATCAGGCGATGTTTCATGATCTTCCTTATCTTAACGTTATTACATTACAATTGAGCGCCGTTTAAAGGCGGGACGTTGGCTGCCCCGCCTCGATGTTCTGTGGGGTTTGCTCTTATCGAGTTCGGCCTGGAAGCCCGGCGCGGCTAGCTGCCCAGGATCGCGCCTTTGATCGTGTCGACGTTGTTCTTCATCATGTCGACATAGGTGGCCGCCGGCCCGTCTTCAGCAGACAGCGCATCCGAATAGAGCGTGCCGCCGATCTTCAGGCCCGTCTCGTTCGAGATCTGCTCGATCAGGCGCTGGTTGGTGATGTTCTCGACGAAGATGGCGGACGCCTTGTCGTGCCGGATCTGCTCGATCAGCTTCGCGACGTCGGCGGCGGATGCCTCGGCCTCGGTGGAGATGCCTTCAGGCGCGAGGAAGGTGATGCCGTATTCGTGCTGGAAATAGCCGAAGGCGTCGTGCGAGGTGATGACGGTGCGCTTGTCGGCTGGAATGGAGGCCACGGCCGCCTTCACCTCGTTCTCCAGCGCGTCGAGCTGGCCGCTATAGGTGGCGGCGTTCGCCTTGTAGGCGTCGCAGCCGGCGGCATCCGCCGCACAGAAGGCGTCGGCGATGTTCTTCACATAGACTTTCGCATTGGCGATCGACTGGAAGGCGTGCGGGTCGGTGTCGCCGTGGTGGTGATGCCCGTGCGCTTCTTCGGCCGCATGGGCTTCGTCCTCATGCTCGCCTTCATGGGGGTGCTCGTCATCTGTCACCGCCAGGGTTTCGACGCCCTTGGCCAGTTCGACGACGGCGGCCTTGGTCGCGCTCGCCTCGACAAGGCGCTGCAGGAAGCCCTCGAAATGCAGGCCATTCACCAGCACGACATCAGCGCCGCTCATGGCCGCCGCGTCGGCAGGTCTTGGCTCATAGACATGGGCGTCGCCATCAGGGCCGACCAGCGTCGTGAGCGCGATGCGGTCGCCGCCGACATTTTTTGCGAAATCGCCGATGATCGAAAAGCTTGCAACCACCTTGATCGGCTCGGCGGCCGCGGGCAGGGCGGCGGTTAATGTTATAACGCTCATCGCGACGGCGAGGCGGGACAGCAGATGCATGGTCTTCTCCATTCTTGGTGGTCAGGCGGTCCGGTGACGGTGGTGGCGCACGCGCGAACGCAGCACGCCACGGGGGCCGGACAGGATCGAAAACAGGTAGACGGCGCCGGCCGACAGGATGATGGCCGGGCCTGATGGCAGCGAGGCGTGATAGGAGATCAGCAGGCCCGAGATGCAGGAGACGAAGCCGATCGCCAGCGCAAGCACGCACATCGGCTCAACGCGGCTCGCCCAGAAGCGCGCGGCCGCCGCAGGCAGCTTCTTCAAGCCGACCGAAAGCATTGTGCCCAGCGCCTGGAAACCGCCGACGTGGTTGAGCACGACCAACCCCAGGAAGATGAAATGCAC
>JAEYXI010000425.1 GCA_023428515.1 Pseudomonadota bacterium
GTCCGACCCTGTCGGGCGACCGTTCGCCGAAGAACCCGTACTGAACCGAACCAGACCCGAGGGAGGAATATATGGCAAAGACCGCAGCGAAGTCCGCCAGGAAACCCGCCGCCAAGGCCGCCGCAAAGAAGGCGCCGGCCAAGGCCGCGAAATCCACCAAGGCCGCCAAACCGGCAAAGTCTGCCAAGGCCGCGAAGCCCGCCAGGAAGAAGCAGGCGTTGCAACTGAATGTGCTGAAGCCCAGCGTGAACAATTTGTCGGTGCGCGTCTTCGTGCGCGCCGCCGGCCTGGACTTCGCGGAAAGCGACGTGTGGGGCACCACGCGTTCGCCCGAATTCCTCGCCAAGAATCCGGCCCACTTGACGCCGATGCTGGAGGACAAGGGGCTGCCCAATGGGGCGCTGTGGGAGAGCTGCGCCATCATGCAGTATCTCTCCAACAAGCACGGGCTGGAAAAATTCTACCCGACAGCGCCGGCCAAGCGGGCCATGGTCGACAGCGCCATGTTCTTCCTCATCGGCACGCTATATCCCTATGTGGCGCGCGCCACCTATCCGGCCCTCGGCTTCCCGCAATATGCCGGCGAGGTCGGCGCCAGCGATCTGGAGCCGGGCCACAAGACCACGGCGCAGAAGGCGGCCGAGGCCGCGATCGCCGAGCCGCTCGATGTCTTCCACAAATTCTTCATGAACGGAAAACCGTTCATTGGCGGCAAGAACCCGTCGATCGCCGACATCAGGCTGGCAGCTACGCTCGAATTCCTCGAGGCCATCGATTACGCGCTGCCTGCCTGGGCAACATCCTACATGGGGGCGATGGAGAAAAAGCTCGGCAAGGCCTATTCCGAACCCGCCGCCGACGTCCGCGGCTATATCGGCTACGTGAAGTCGCAGAAGAAATAGCGGCGCGCGAACTCTGCTTGAGGCCGTGCTGGACGGGCACGGCCTATGGTTTGCTCAGTCTTGGCAGTTCCGGAAGGCGTTTATCCTTCCGATACGCCGGCTTCGGCGAAACTCGCCATGCCGGCATGGCAGGCGAGGGCGGCGCGCACGACATTGATCGCCACCGCCGCGCCAGAGCCTTCGCCGAGCCGCATGCCCAGGTCGAAGAGCGGCGCCAATCCCAGCGCGGCGAGCAAGCCACGATGGCCTGCCTCGGCCGAGACATGGCCGGCCAGCGCATGCGCGAGCCCGGTGGGGGCGAGCTGCTGCAACGGCGCGGCCGCCGCCGTGCAGACGAAACCGTCGAGCAGCACGGGAACCTTTTTATGCCGAGCGGCGAGCGTCGCGCCCATGATCGCGGCCAGTTCGCGCCCACCAAGCGCGGCCGCTACCTTCAGCGGATCGCCGAGCGCGGACTTGTGCATGGCCAGGCCCTTTTCGATTGCCACTGCCTTGCGCTTCAGCCCGGCGTCGTCGACGCCGGTGCCGCGCCCGACCCATTGCGCAGGCTCGCCGCCGAAGAGCGCAGCGGCAATCGCCGCCGCCGTCGTCGTGTTGCCGATGCCCATCTCGCCGAAGCAGGCGAGGTCCGTGTCCTTGGCGACCGCTGCATAGCCTGCCGATACGGCTTGCAAAAAGTCCGCCTCGTTCATCGCGGCTTCCTGAGTGAAGTCGCCGGTGGGCCGCTCGACCTCCAGCGGCACGACCGCAAGCTCCGCGCCGGCCGTGCGAGCGAGCTGGTTGATGGCGGCGCCGCCGGCGGCGAAATTCGCCACCATCTGGTGCGTCACCTCGGCGGGGAAGGCCGACACGCCCTGCGCGGTGACCCCGTGCGAACCGGCGAAGACGACGACCTGCACCTTGTCCAGCTTCGGCATGGCGCGGCCCTGCCAGCGCGCGAGCCAGGCGGCGATCTCCTCCAGCCTGCCGAGGCTGCCTTGCGGCTTGGTCAGCGTGTCCTGGCGGGCGAGCGCGGCCTTCGCCGACGCTTCGTCGCCGGGCCAGAGATCGGTGCAGGCGACGCGCAGTTCATCGAAGGATTTGAACGACATGGAAGAGATGGCTCCGGGATCGAGTCAGGGGCTTGAGAGTTTGAATCAAGTAAGGACAGTCGCTGCGACGAGGAGAACGGTAATCTCGCCTGCCTGCTGCAGCGCGCCCAGCGTGTCGCCCGTCTGCCCGCCGATCTGGCGCATGCAAAGCGCGCGAAAACCGTAGAAGACAAGCGCGAGGAGGAGCGCGGCGGCGACCAGACCCGATAGGCCGAGCGCCAGGAGCGCCACCGCGCCGATCGCCAGCGCGACATAGGCCGCATCCGCCGAGGCCGCGCCTGCATTCGCCGCCAACCCGTCCGGCCGCGCCGGCTGCACCATATGCATGAAGGCCGGCAGTAGCGCCCGCGAGGCTGCATGCGCGGCGATCAGCCCGCAAAAGACCCAGAGCGTGTTGCCGAGCTGCGCGATCGCGCTCCAGCGGATCAGCACCGACATCAGCAGCGCCGACGCGCCATAAGCGCCGATGCGGCTGTCGCGCATGATTTCCAGCTTCCGTTCGCGTGTCCCACCGCCGCCGAAACCGTCGGCGACATCCGACAGCCCGTCCTCATGCAGGCAGCCGGTGATCAGCATCGTGGTGGCAAGCGCTAGCGCTGCGGACACTTGCGGCGACAGGCCCACCGCGCTCGCCAGCACATGGACTGCAGTCGCCGCCACCGCCACTGCAACGCCCACCAGAGGCGCCGCCCAGATCGCCTTCGACAGCGCGCGGTTGCCGAAATCGAAGTGCGGCAGCGGCAGCCGCGTGAAGAAGACGAGGCAGAAGGCGATGTCCTCGGCGATCCGGCGCGGATTCATGCGTCCGACCTCGCGATGGCGTGGAAGAACGTGCCGCTGACATTGCCGCGCCGCCCGCCCGAAGGCCCAAGCGCATTGCCCTGGCCGTCGGCGATCTCGGCGAGGGGTTCATCCGCGCCAGGCTCGATCACCTGCGCGTAGTGGAACTCGTGCCCGCGCACGGCGGTGCCCGCGGACCCGAGCGCCGAGCCCGCTTTCAGCCGCGCCTGCCGGTAGCCAAGGTTCATCTTGCGCTTGGCGAAGCTCGTCGCATGCCCCAGCAGGCCGAGCATCTGGTGCCGCTCACCCTCGGCGTCGACCAGCGCTTCACCCAGCATCATGAAGCCGCCGCACTCGCCGTGCACGGGCTTCGTCGCCGCGAACTTCCGCATTCCGGCCCGGAAATTTTCTGCCGTTGCCAGCTTGCCCGCATGCAGTTCGGGGTAGCCGCCCGGCAGCCAGCAGACGTCGCAGCTTCCGTCCGGTGCTTCGTCGGCGAGCGGCGAAAAGGACACGATCTCGGCGCCGGCCTTACGCCAATGCCTGGCAACATGCGGATAGACAAAGCTGAACGCCGCATCCTGCGCCAGCGCGATCCGCTGTCCCGGCGGCGGCAGTGCCGCTGAAAAGTCGCTGCCCTCGGGCTTCAGCGGCGTCATCAGCGCCAGCACGCGGTCAATGTCGATCGAACGCTCCATGACATCGGCCAGCCGCTCGATATGCACCTCGATATCCTCGTGTTCGCCGGCCTGCACCAGTCCCAGATGCCGCTCCGGCAGCGTCAGCGTGGGGTCGCGCATCACCGCGCCGACCACCGGCAACCCCAGCGCTTCGATCGCATCTCCCGCCAGCCGCCTGTGCCGTTCGCTGCCCAGCCGGTTGAGCACGACACCCGCAATGCGCATGCCGGGATCGTAGCTCGCGAATCCCTTCGCGATCGCCGCTGCCGTCTGCGATTGCCCGGAAACGTCGAGCACCAGCAGCACCGGCACGCCAAACAGCCGCGCCATGTCGGCCGCCGCGCCCGACCGGCCCGGTTCCGCCGGGATACCGTCGAACAGCCCCATCGCGCTTTCGATGAGGACCGCCTCCGCGCCGTCCGCCTGCTCCGCCAGGAGCGCGGCCAGCAGTCCGGGCGGCATCGCCCAACTGTCGAGGTTGACCCCGTCCTCGCCCGTTGCCGCCGCATGGAAACCAGGGTCGATATAGTCCGGCCCCGACTTCGCGCCGCGCACGGC
>JAEYXI010000444.1 GCA_023428515.1 Pseudomonadota bacterium
CGCGAGCGGGGGACTGGAAGCGGCGCGGGTGGCGGTCTCGGGGATCGTCGGCCGCGATCCGGCGACGCTCGACGAGGCCGGCGTATCACGGGCGGCGATCGAGTCGCTCGCCGAGAATTTCTCCGACGGCGTCGTCGCCCCGGCCTTCTGGCTAGGCGTTGGCGGGCTGGCGGGCGGCGTGGCCTACAAGGCGACGAACACGGCTGATTCCATGATCGGCCACCGGACACCAAAGCATGAAGCCTTCGGCTGGGCGGCCGCACGCTTCGACGATTTGATCAACCTGCCGGCGTCCAGGCTGACGGCACTTTTGCTGGTGTCCGCAGCGGCTATCCTGCCCAGCATGGATGGGCGCGCGGCGTGGCGGGCGGTCTGGCGCGATGCCAGGAAACATCGCTCGCCCAACGCCGGCTGGCCGGAAGCCGCGATGGCCGGCGCGCTCGGCATCGCGCTGGCGGGTCCCCGGAGCTATGGCGGCGTGATGGGCGACTACGCCTACATGGGCGAAGGCGGACGGCGCAACGTAACGGCAGCTGACATAAGGCAGGCATTGCGGCTGTTCTGGCTGGCCGACACGCTGCTTATGGTTCTGATGGTCGCGGTGGGGCTGGCGCTGGTGGGGTGAGCCGTCAGTAGAACCAGAAAAGCGGCGCGGTCAGCCATGATTCCCGCAGGCTTTCCAGCCCCTTGAGCGCAGGTATCGCGAGCAGGAAGAACATGGCGTCCCAGAATGTGCGGTACACGAGAGCCGGCTGGACAGGTATTTCCTGCGCATCCTGCCAGTTGCGGAACGAAGGCATCAGCCGCGGCACCCGCGCCTTGTACGCCGTGTATTCGGCCGGGAATTTTGCCGCCAGTGCCCGCTCCTCGTGACTGATCACCAGCAGGAAAATGGCGACGGTCGCGATTGCGCAGAGCAGAGCAAAAATCGCGCTGCCGAGTTGGGCTCCAAGGCCAAGGACGGCAATCGCAGAAAACACATAAAGCGGGTTGCGCGTCAGCGAATAGGGACCTTCGGTCACAAGCCGCTTGAGCTTGTAGCCGCCGATATACATCGAGCACCAGGTTCGTCCGAGAATCCCGATCAGGATCAGCAGGACGCCGCTTCTTTCGATCGCCTCATGCCAGAGATTGTCCTCGGGCGACACGGAGCCGCTGGCCATGAGCAGGCCAATGCCAAGCAGCGCGACGATGAGCACGATGATTTTGCGCTGCCATTGCTGGCCTACCAGATCGAGCATGATAGGCATGTCGCCGTCTCCGTTGCGCGCTCGATATCGTCAAGAATTTGCGGCAAATGTTTAGCGCCTTCGCGGCGCCAAAATGGCCTGGCCTCGCGGCGGCCGATTCGGCGCTTGGATTAAAACTCGATGCCCTTCTGCGCCTTCACGCCGGCGGCGAAGTGATGCTTCACCGCGCCCATCTCGGTGACGAGGTCTGCCGCCTCGACCAGCGCCGGCTTGGCGTTGCGGCCGGTGACGACGACATGGAGGGCGGGGCGGCGGGCTTTCAGCGCTGACACGACCGCGTCGAGGTCGAGATAGTCGTAGCGCAGCGCGATGTTGAGCTCGTCGAGCACGACGAGGCTGATCGAGGGATCGGCGATGAGCTCCAGCGCCTTCGCCCAGGCGGCTTCGGCGGCGGCGATGTCGCGTTTGAGATCCTGCGTCTCCCAGGTGAAGCCCTCGCCCATCGTGTGCCACACGACTTTGTCGCCGAACGCGGCGAAGGCGTCTTTCTCGCCGGTGTGCCAGGCGCCCTTGACGAACTGCACGACACCGACGCGGTGGCCGTAGCCCAGCATGCGCAGCGCCAGCCCGAAGGCGGCGGTCGTCTTGCCCTTGCCGGGACCGGTGTTGACGATCAGCAGGCCCTTTTCCTGGATCGTCTTGCCGGCAACCTCAGCATCCTGCACGGCCTTGCGCTTGGCCATCTTCGCCTTGTGGCGTCCGGCCTCGGTTTCATCGATCGATTTCATCATTTCACCTGCATGGGAAGACCGGCGACCACGAAGAACACACGGTCGGCGGCGGCGGCGACGCGCTGGTTGAGCCGCCCTTGAGCATCGCGGAAACGCCGGCCGAGTGGGTTGTCGGGCACGATGCTCAGGCCCACCTCGTTGGAAACGACGAACCACGGCCCTCGTGGCGCGGAAAGCGCCTCTTCGATCTCATCGGAAAGGGCGTCGAGGTCGTGTTCGGCGAGCATGTGATTGGAGAGCCAGAGCGTCAGGCAGTCGACCAGCACTGGCCGTCCATCGGGCACGACGCGAAGCGCCCCAGCAAGGTCGAGCGGTGCATCGACGGTCGACCAGCCCTCGCCGCGACGGGAGCGGTGGAGCGCAATGCGCTCCGTCATCTCGTCGTCCCAGGCCTGGGCCGTGGCGATATAGGTCCACGGCGCGGGCAGCGCCGTGGCGAGCTTCTCGGCATGCGTGCTCTTGCCTGAGCGCGCGCCGCCGAGAAGGAAGGTCAGGCTGCGCTTGCCAATGTCAGGCAAAGCTCTTGCCAACAGCGCGTGGCTGGCCGAGGAACCGCTCACGCACGAGCCCGACGATGCCGCCGAGCGCTACCCAGAAGATCAGGTTCGTCACCGTGGAGGCGACGATGAACTGATGATGCAGGCTCGCCGGAACCGGAGATTCGTGACTTTCGGGCTGCGGCGCGCCGATGATGTGCGGCAAGACGATCAGCGCCACGCCGAGGATCGACAGCGGAACGCTGCCGCGAAAGGCGATCAGCGCCAGCCCGGCTGCAGTCGCCGCGACAGTGCCGATCCACCAGACCTGGCGGGCAAAGAGGTCGGCGGCCGGCATGGCCGGGAGTTCCGGCGGCAGGCCGAGACCGGGGGCCAAGGTGAAGACGGCGAAGCCGGCGAAACCCCAGATCATGCCCTGACGCCAGCTCAGGATGCCGCCGGCGAATTCGGAGACAGCGACCAGGAGAAGGGCGAAGCCGATGCCGCTGACGATGTTGATGGCGACCGTGTAGGCGAAGCGTTCGAAGCCGTCCTCCGGCCCCCATGCGTCATCGCCATGGTGCGATTCGGCAGAAGCAGCGGCAGCATCCGCAGGGGCAGTCTCGGCAGGCGCGGCGCCGTGGTCGTGGGCCGGCTCGCCTGAGCCTTCAAAGGTCTCGGCCTGCAGGATCAGCGGAACAGTGGCGTAGGTCTGGAGCGCGGCAAGGATGATTCCGGCAAGCAAGCCAGCGGCCGCCGCGGCGAACACGGCGTTACGAAACAGTGTCATGATGTCAGCCCTTCAGCTCAGTGGCAGGGAAACGCCATGGAATGGCGATAGTCGTGGCCGGCATTGTGCACGACTTCCATGTGCGAGAAGCCAAGGAAGCCGATGACGAAAAGGCCGAGCAGCGCGACGAGGCCAAGCTGTGCAGCGCGCGAACCGGAAGAGACGGTATCGAGCGAGGAGGTAGCTGTGTTCATTCCAAAATCCTTTCACCCTCCACCCGAGGGCATTGAGAAAAACCTTGTCGCCGGCAGGTCTCCTGGCTCGCGGACTTGGCGCCCTCCCCGCCTTCCCGAGGCATTCGCCCCAGTGGCTATCGGAAAAGGCTACCGCTTACAGTTGCGGGGGCAGCCGCGGCTTCGGGTGAAACACCCTCACCGCATTCCCTCTCGGTCCTAACGGAACCGTCGACGCGCGGACTATAGTCGAGAAGGCCGGTCCCGGCAAACCAATTAACCGACAGTCCCCGGCGCGAATTGACAAACGCCCGGCCGAGGTATCCG
>JAEYXI010000357.1 GCA_023428515.1 Pseudomonadota bacterium
AATTTCGACACCGCGCAGCTTGACCTGGGGACGTGGTTGGTCGACGGGCGTGGCGGACCGCGCGACCTCAAGGCCGGCTTCGGCTGGATGTCGCGCGCCGCGCATGCCGGCAATGTCGCCGCGCAGAACCGGCTGGCCAAGCTCTACATGGGCGGCATAGGCACCGAGCCCAACTCGACGGACGCCGCCGCCTGGTATTTCCTGGCGCGCCGCGCGGGACTGACCGATCCCGAGATGGAGGATTTCCTGCACGGCCTGACCGACGAGGAGCAGAAGAAGGCGCTGGAGCGCGCCAACCGCCTGCGCTAGGCGCCTGACGCCTCCGTCTCTTGCCTCACTGGGCGTTTTGTGGTCATGGAGGCGCCGAAACGCGCCTGAGCGGCGCATATCCCCTTCCGAAAGTTCCATTATGGCCAAGATAAATGGCAACGAAATCCGCCCCGGCTATGTCATCGAGCATGATGGCGGTCTGTGGGTCGCGGTGAAGACGAACACCGTGAAGCCCGGCAAGGGCGGCGCCTACAACCAGGTCGAGCTCAAGAACCTCGTCAACGGCACCAAGCTCAACGAGCGCTTCCGCTCCGACGAGAAGGTCGAGCAGACCCGCCTCGACCTCAAGGATTTCTCCTTCCTCTACGAGCAGGGCGACCAGCTCGTCTTCATGGACACAGAAAGCTACGAGCAGCTCGAGCTCAACAAGGAGTTCGTCGGCGACCGCAGTGCTTTCCTGCAGGACGGCATGATGGTGACGGTGCAGCTCTACAACGAGACGCCGATCGGCGTGTCCCTGCCCGACCAAGTGACGCTCGCCATCACCGAAGCGGACCCGGTCGTGAAGGGCCAGACCGCGGCTTCCTCCTACAAGCCGGCGATGCTCGAGAACGGCATCCGCGTGCTCGTGCCGCCTTTCATCTCGACCGGCGAGCGCATCATAGTCGACACCAACGAACTCACCTACGTCCGCCGCGCGGACTGATCAGCGACGGCGACAGGCATATGGCGCGCTCAGCACTCCTCAACGTAATGGTCCAGGCCGCCATGAAGGCCGGCCGCTCGCTCGCCCGCGACTTCGGCGAGGTGCAGAACCTGCAGGTCTCACTGAAAGGTCCCGGCGACTATGTCAGCCAGGCCGCCCGCAAGGCCGAGGAGATCATCCACGCCGAGCTGTCGCGCGCCCGTCCGGGCTACGCCTTCCTGATGGAGGAGCGCGGCGCGGTCGAAGGTGACGACGATCAGCACCGCTGGCTGGTCGATCCACTCGACGGCACCACCAACTTCCTGCACGGCATCCCGATCTTCTCGATCTCGATTGCGCTGGAGCGCCAGGGCCAGCTCGTCGCCGGTGTCGTCTACAACCCTGCGATGGACGAGCTCTACACCGCCGAGCGCGGCGGCGGTGCCTTCCTCAACGACCGCCGGCTGCGTGTCGCCGGCCGCAGCAAGCTCTCCGACGCCGTCATAGGCACCGGCGTGCCGCATTTGGGACGCGGCCATCACGGCAACTTCCTCGTCGAGCTGCGCAACGTCATGGGCGAGGTGTCCGGCATCCGCCGCCTCGGCTCCGCCGCGCTCGATCTTGCCTACGTGGCTGCCGGCCGCATGGACGGTTTCTGGGAGCAGGGTCTGTCGCCCTGGGATATCGGCGCCGGCATCCTGCTCATCCGCGAGGCCGGCGGCTTCGTGTCCGACAAGGCCGGCGCACAGGACATGTTCGACACCGGCGACCTCGTCGCCGGCAATGAGGCGATCCACCGCGCGCTGCTCAAGGCGTTGAAGAAGCCCGTATCGGCGCGCTGATCGCCCGTTTCCTGCTGCGACGCGCGGATGCGCCGCAGTCATGAAACCGCAATCCAGCCTTGCAATCCTCGCCTGCAGGTCCCCAGATTGGGGAGTGCAGGTGTTTGATGGGTAAGCTCGCCGAACATATCGACATCCCCTTTTGGGGTCGTTTCCACTATTCACGCGCCGAGATGATCGCGGACGGGGTGGTGCATGCGGTCGGTATCGTTCTCGCCATCGCGGCAGGTTCGGCTTTGCTGTCGCTCTCCGCCTTCCACGCCGGGCCTGGCGAATATGTCGCCACGGTCTTCTACGTCGTCTCGCTGCTGACGGTGCTCTCGATCTCGCTCGCCTACAACCTCTGGCCGCTCACCCCGGCCAAGTGGATGCTGCGCCGCTTCGACCATGCCGCGATCTATCTCCTGATCGCCGCCACCTACACGCCCTTGCTCGCCCAGCTCGACGATGCCGCCATGACGGGCTGGATGATCGCGGTCGTCTGGGGCGCGGCCGTCGCCGGCATGGCGATCAAGATTTTCCTGCCCGGCCGGCTCGACCGGCTCGCCATTTTCTTCTACCTCGCCATCGGCTGGAGCGGCATAGTGGTCGTCGGGCCTCTCCTGGAGACGCTGCCGCCGGTGACAATCGGGCTGATCCTGGCGGGCGGCATCGTCTATTCCGGCGGGCTGATCTTCTTCATTTGGCACAGGCTGCGCTTCCAGAATGCGCTCTGGCACGGCTTCGTGGTCACCGGCGCGGGCCTGCATTGTGCGGCGATCATCGACTGCCTGGTGGTTGCCCGCTTCTGATCCGCCGCGACCAAAAGCCGGTTTCGTCTTCCAATTTCGTCACAATTCCGCTTAGAGTCGCGGCATGGCATCGCCGGGAACGGAATCGGGGCGAGAATGGGCATATTGAGGTCCTTGGGCTTGGTCGGCTCGTCCGACGTGATGGATTACGACCCGCACCGGCTGTCCAGCCCGCAAGTCTTCGTCCTGTCGATGCTGGTGTTCCTCGCCATCGTCGCGTTCATTGCCGCCATCCTGGCCCGGCAAATATCCTCTGCCTTCGCCAGCAATCCCGGCCTCAACGGCCTGATCCTCGGCGTTTTCGTGGTCGGCGTCCTCCTGTCCTTCCAGCAGACAGTCAGGCTTTTCCGCGAGGTGCGCTGGATCAATTCCTTCCGCGCCGGTTCCGAAGTCACCGAGCCCGTGCTGCTCGCGCCGATGAAGGCGCTGCTGTCGCGCTCGTCGAGCATGGCGCTATCGACCGCCTCGATGCGCACCATGCTCGATTCGATCGCCACCCGGCTCGATGAGAGCCGCGACATACTGCGCTACCTGACAGGCCTCTTGATCTTCCTCGGCCTGCTCGGCAC
>JAEYXI010000561.1 GCA_023428515.1 Pseudomonadota bacterium
GGCAGGAAGAGCGCCGAGCGCGCGCCGGCGACGACGCGGACGCTGCCTTCCGCCACCTGCCGCCAGACCCGTTCGCGCATGCGCGGCGGCAGGTCGGAGTGCCATTCCGCGGGTTTGGTGCCGAAACGATCCTGGAAGCGTTCGAGGAAGGCGTGGGTGAGCGCGATCTCCGGCAGCAGGATGAGCACCTGCCTGTTCTTGTCGAGCGCAGCGGCGACCGCCTCGAAATAGACTTCGGTCTTGCCGGAGCCGGTGACGCCGTCGATCAAGGTAACGCCCGGCCCGCCTTTCTCGACAGCGGTCCGCAGCGTTTCGGCAACGGCTTTCTGGTCGGGCGACAGGTCCGGCTGGGCATAGGATGTATCGGGAGGAGCGACGACCGGACGCGGCGGGATCATGACGGTCTCGAAGACGCCCTGGTCCCGGAGGCCGTCGATCACCGTCGAGGAGACGCCCGCGGCATGCGCCAACCCGGAGCGGGTCCAGGCAAAACCATCATTGGCGGCTTCCAGCACGCGGGCGCGGGCAGCGGTCATGCGGTCGGGCATGGCCTCGGTGCGCTGCAGGCCTTCCGTCCAGGGCTCGGGATCGAAGGCGGCGGGTGCGCGCAAGAGCATGCGCGCCACCATTCCCGGTGCGGAAAGCGTGTAGGCGGAAATCCAGTCGACGAAGCGGCGCGTCTCTTCATCGATCGGCGGGCAGTCGAACACCTCCGAGATGGTTTTGAGCTTTTTTGGGTCGACCGTATCCGTTTCCGTATCCCAGACGACGCCAGCGACTTCGCGCGGCCCGAGCGGCACGCGCACGATCGAGCCCGGCACGACATCCATGTCGTCGGGAACCGCATAGGTGTAGGGCCGCTCGGCCGGCATCGGCACCAGCACCGGGGCGGAGCGCATCCTGCCTGCACCCGGTTTATGCGCCTTCAGCGAATCGTCTTTCATGGCGCGTGACCTTGCCGCGACTTTCGGCTAGAGCAAAGGCCGAGCAGAGATGCCGGGCCCGACGCGCGGCTGAAGCCATTGAGGAGCATGTCATGAAATTCTTTGTCGATACCGCGGACGTAAAGGAAATCAAGGAGCTCTACCAGCTTGGCCTGGTCGATGGCGTGACCACCAATCCATCGCTGATCCTCAAGTCGGGCGGCAAGATCGCCGACGTGACCAAGAAAATCTGCGACATCGTCGAGGGTCCTGTCTCGGCGGAAGTCGTCGCGACCGAGTTCCCCCAGATGATGAAGGAAGCCCAGACGCTGGCGAAGATCGCCAAGAATGTCTGCATCAAGGTTCCCCTGACGCTGGACGGCCTGAAGGCCTGCCGGGCGATCCGCAACGACCTTGGCCGCATGGTCAATGTGACGCTCTGCTTCTCGGCCAACCAGGCGCTGCTGGCCGCCAAGGCCGGCGCCTCCTTCATCTCGCCCTTCGTCGGACGCATCGACGACACCGGCTCGGACGGCATGGAGCTGATCGCCGAAATCCGCCAGATCTACGACAATTACGACTACCCGACCGAGATCCTGACCGCCTCGGTGCGCACCGTGAACCATGTGAAGCAGGCGGCATTGATCGGCGCCGACGTCATCACCGCGCCGCCGGCGACGCTGCGCGCGCTGGTCAACCATCCGCTGACCGACAAGGGCTTGGCAGCCTTCCTGGCAGACTGGGCAAAGACCGGCCAGAAGATCGGCTGATCGAGCGGACAGGGGTATGGACGCCGCAGCGGCCGCCGAGGCCGTCCTCAAGGCCGTCGACGGCGGTCGCCAGATCGAGCCGTTCACGGCGAAGGACACCGCCTTTTCCGAGGCCGACGCCTATGCCGTGACGGCGGAACTGCGCGCGCTGAGAGTTGCGCGCGGCGAAAAGCCTCTTGGACGCAAGATCGGCTTCACCAACCGCAACATCTGGGAAGAGTACGGCGTCTATCAACCGATCTGGGGCGACGTCTACGACAAGACCACGCTGGATGTGCATTCAGGCAGCCGCGTCGCGGTCTCGCGACTGCCGGAACCGCGCATCGAGCCGGAGATCGTGCTCGGGCTTGAGCGCGAGGTGAGTCCGGGCATGACGATCGACGAAATCGCCGATTGTGTCGGCTGGGTGGCGCACGGTTTCGAATTCGTGCAGTCGATCTTTCCCGGCTGGCGTTTCCAGGTGGCCGACTGCGTGGCTGACGGCGGGTTGCATGGCCGGCTTTGCATCGGACCGAGGCGGCTGCTGACGGGACGCGAGCGGGAGACGCTGGCCGGCGAGCTTTCCGCGATCAGGATCAAGCTCAGCAGGAACGGCTCGCTGATGGACGAGGGATCCGGCGCGAATGTGCTGGACGGACCGATCCAGGCGCTGGCGCATCTGGTCGCGGTGCTCGACAAGGACAAGCTCAACCCGCCGCTTCGAGCCGGCGAGATCGTCACGACGGGAACGCTGACGCGGGCCTTTCCGGTGCTGCCGGGCGAAGTATGGTCGACCGACATCTCCGGTTTCGAGCTGCCCGGCCTGTCTGTCGAGATCGCCTGAACGGCGCGCTATTCGAGCCGGATGCTGGCGGCGGTCGCGGCGCGGCGCATACGCGCAAGCTCGGTCTCGATCCGCTCCCTGAACTGCTCCGGAGAACTTTCCGTCACGACAGCCTGCTGGGCAACGAGCTTGTCGCGTATCGCAGACAATGCCAGCGCCTCGTCGAGCGCATCGCTGAGCTTGCGCACGATCGGTTCAGGCGTTCCCTTCGGCGCGACCAGCCCGAAGAAGGCCATCCAGTTCATGTCTTCGAGGCCGACTTCGGCGAAGGTCGGCACGTCGGGCAGCGCCGGCACCCGCGTCGCACCGGATACGGCGAGGGCGCGCAGGCGTCCGTCGCGGGCGAAGGGCAGCGAGGTAGGCAGATTGTCGAACAGGATATCCACCTGGCCGCCGACAACGTCGGTGAGCGCGGGACCGGCGCCCTTATAGGGCACATGGACGATATCGACCCCGGTCGCCAGCCTGAACTGCTCGCCGAGCAGATGACTGACCGAGCCGTTACCCGCCGAGGCATAGGAGAGCGTCCCGGGATTGGCCCGCGCGAGTGCGATGAAGGCGGTCATATCGGAGGCATCGACCGCCGGATTGACCGACATGATGTTCGGCACGTCGGCGATGTTGCCGATCGGCGCGAGATCCTCGAGCACGTCGAAGGAAAGCTTGTCGTAGACAGCCGGATTGATCGCCAGCGTCGATGCAGTACCGATGCCGATCGTGTAGCCGTCGGGCGTTGCGGCGGCGATCGCGGCCGTGCCGATCGATCCTCCGGCGCCGCCGCGGTTCTCGACAACGACAGGCTGGCCGAGCACCTGGCGCAGGCCCTCCGCGACGATGCGGCCGATAGCGTCCGTCGATCCGCCTGCAGCGAAGGGCACGATCATGGTGACGGGCCTGGAGGGATAGGCGTCCTCAGCGAGGGAGGGCGCGGCAAGCGCCAGAAGGGCCGAGGCTGCAAGCGCGATCCGTTTCATCGCCGCGGCAGCCCTGCCCCGGCCTACTTCGACAGATCCTGCGCGATGGCGAGGTTCAGGAGTTCGGCAAGCTCGCGGGCAGCGCGGTCCTCGGCGTTGATCCGGGCGCGATAGGCGGCGAATTCCTGGCGCGGCACATCGTAGGAGGATGTGATCTGGCGGCGGCCCTTGGCGATGACCTTGCCGCCCGACGTGCCGGCCAGAGAATAATTCGCAGTCATGGTCACGGTACCCGCGGTCGGCTCGTTGTCGTCGCCGACCTGCACTACCGCGGCCGACTGGTGCAGTGCCGTGACCACGAGCGTCAGCGTATAGGCAGAAGACGCCGGCTGGCCGGCGCCGCGATTGAACATGAAGATCAGGTGATTGCGCACCTGCTGGGCGTAGCGCTGCTCGACCGGCTTGATCGTGATCGACGACAGGTCGGCGGTGACGCCCGCCTGGGTGCCCCCGGACGACGGGTTGGAATAGAGCGGCTTGACGGTGCAAGCCGCGACCAAGGGCAGAAGAAGGACGAACGAAAGAGCGGCGACGCGGCGAAAAGCCGGAAAGGACCAATCAGACGACGACATTGACGATCCTCTGCGGCACCACGATCACCTTGCGCGGCTGCTTCCCCTCGAGAGCCTTCTGCACGACGTCGAGCGCGAGCGCGGCTTTCTCGACGGCAACTTGATCTGCGTCGCGGGCGATTGTCAAATCCCCCCGCTTCTTGCCGTTGATCTGCACCGGCATGACGATCTCGCTGTCCAGCGTGAGCGCCGGGTCGAAGGCCGGCCACGGCCTGTCGGCGACGAGGCCCTTGCCGCCGAGCGCGGCGAAGCATTCCTCCGCCAGGTGCGGCATCATCGGGGCAATCAGCACGATCAGCATGTCGAGCGCCTCGCGGGCGGCGCCCTTCACTTCGGGCGAAGCCTTGCCGGCGGCGATATCGGAAAGCGGTGCCTGCAGCACGTTGGTGAGCTCGTAGATGCGGGCGACGGCCTTGTTGAAGCCGAGCCGCTCGATCTCCTCGCCGACCGCCTTGACCGTCTTGTGCGCGGCCTTGGATATGGCTGCGGCCTCGCCCGCGCCACCGGCCTTCGGCTCGACCGCTGAAAGCGCAGCGGCCGATTCGGACACCAGACGCCACAGGCGCTGCACGAAGCGATGCGCGCCTTCGACGCCGGCCTCGGTCCAGATCACGTCGCGCTCGGGCGGCGAGTCGCTCAGCATGAACCAGCGCGCCGTGTCGGCGCCGTAGCTGCCGATGATATCGTCGGGGTCGACGACATTCTTCTTCGACTTCGACATCTTCTCGATCGGGCCGATCTCGATCGGCGTGCCGCCGTCGAGCAGGAACGCCTTGCGCGAGCCGTCGAAGTCCTCGACCTTGACCTCGGCGGGGGTGACCCAGCCGTCCGGCCCCTTGTAGGTCTCATGCACGACCATACCCTGCGTGAACAGACCCTCGAAAGGCTCCTCTACACTGTTGAGGTGACCGGTGGCCTTCATGGCGCGGATGAAGAAGCGCGAATAGAGCAGGTGCAGGATCGCGTGCTCGATGCCGCCGATATACTGGTTGACCGGCAGCCAGCCCTTTGGGCCGTCGACGACGGAGAGCGTGGTCGGTGCCGTCTCGTTCCACGGATCGGTGAAACGGGCGAAATACCAGGACGAATCGACGAAAGTGTCCATCGTGTCCGTATCGCGACGCGCATCCTTGCCGCATTGCGGGCACTCGACATGCTTCCAGGTCGGGTGGTGGTCGAGCGGATTGCCGGGCTTGTCGAAAGTGACATCGATCGGCAGTTCGACCGGCAGTTGGGCAACCGGAACCGGCACCGCACCGCAGGCATCGCAATGGATGACGGGGATCGGGCAGCCCCAGTAGCGCTGGCGCGAGATCAGCCAGTCGCGCAGGCGGAACTGAACCTTGCGCTCGCCCTGCGGCCGGCCGTTCAAGGCGTCGCCGGAGAGGCGCGTGGCGACCTCGTTGAAGGCCTGTTCCGGCTTCAACCCGTCGAGGAAGCGCGAATTGATCATCACGCCGTCATCGACATAGGCCTCTTCGAGGATGCGGAAGGTCGCGGCGTCGGCACCCTCGGGCATGACGACCGGGATGACCGGCAGGCCGTATTTGTTGGCGAAGTCGAGGTCGCGCTGGTCGCCGGACGGGCAGCCGAAGATGGCGCCCGTGCCGTAGTCCATCAGCACGAAGTTCGCGACATAGACCGGCAGCGTCCAGTCGGGATCGAACGGATGCACCACGCGGATACCTGTGTCGAAGCCCTTCTTCTCGGCGGTCTCGAGTTCTGCCGCAGCGGTGCCGCGATGCCGGATCTCGGCACAGAAGGCCGCAAGCTCGGCATTCCCCTCGGAGGCCTTCTTCGCCAGCGGGTGGTCGGCGGCGATCGCCATGAAGGAGGCGCCGAAGATCGTGTCGGGACGCGTGGTGTAGACTTCGAGTTCGGTCTCGCCGGCGGGCGCCGTTGCCGGATCGAGCGCCCAGCGCAACAGCAGCCCCTCCGAGCGGCCGATCCAGTTGGCCTGCATCAGCTTGACCTTCTCGGGCCACTTCGGAAGCGTCTCCAGGCTGTCCAGCAATTCCTGCGACATCGAGGTGATCTTGAAGAACCACTGCGTCAGATCGCGCTGCTCGACCAGCGCGCCGGAGCGCCAGCCGCGCCCGTCGATGACCTGCTCGTTGGCGAGCACGGTCATGTCCTCGGGGTCCCAGTTGACCTTGGCCGACTTGCGCTCGGCCAGCCCCGCCTTCCAGAAGTCGAGGAACATCTTCTGCTGGTGCTTGTAGTAGCTGGGGTCGCAGGTGGCGATCTCGCGCGCCCAGTCGAGCGACAGGCCCATAACCCTGAGTTGGGCCTTCATCGCCTCGATGTTCTGGTAGGTCCAGGAGCGGGGATTTACGCCCCTGTCGCGCGCGGCGTTCTCGGCCGGCAGGCCGAAGGCGTCCCAGCCCATCGGATGCAGCACGTTGTAGCCGAGCGCACGGCGGTGGCGCGCCACGACGTCGCCCATCGTGTAGTTGCGGACATGACCCATATGGATGCGCCCTGACGGGTAGGGGAACATCTCCAGCACGTAGTATTTCGGGCGCGGGTCGTCGTTCTCGGTCTCGAAGAGCTTTGGCTGATCCCAGGCCTTCTGCCATTTGGGTTCGGCCGCGCGGGGATTGTAACGTTCGGTTGCCATGACCGGTATTTCACTTAAACAGAAGAGAATCCGCCGGGCAGGGCCAGCGGATCGGGAAATCGGGCGGACCTTCACCATGTATTGCCCGAAGCGTCAACTCCGCGGGCGGCCGGAAAGCCGCAAAACAAGGCAAAGACAGATATGAACGGCGCCGTCGAACAGCTGGGTATCGTGAAAGAGAGGATCGCCGCGGCGGAGCGCGAGGCGAAGCGGCCGGCGGGATCGGCGACGCTGGTCGCGGTGTCGAAGACCTTCGACGTGGCTGCGGTCAGGCCGGTCATCGAGGCAGGCCAGTATGTCTTTGGCGAGAACCGTGTGCAGGAAGCGCAAGGGAAATGGCCTGCGCTGAAGGAAGCGTTTCCAGACATTGAGCTGCATCTGATCGGCCCGCTGCAGTCCAACAAGGCGAAGGAGGCGGTGGCGCTGTTCGACGTGATCGAGACGGTCGACCGCGAGAAGATCGCCGCCGAACTGGCGAAGGAAATCGCCAGGCAGGGCAAGGCGCCGAGGCTCTATGTGCAGGTCAACACCGGCTCGGAGCCGCAGAAGGCTGGCATCGAGCCGCGCGAGGCGGTCGCCTTCGTGAAACGCTGCCGCCAGACGCACGGGCTCACGATCGAAGGGCTGATGTGCATCCCGCCGCTGGACGAAAATCCCGGCCCGCATTTCGCGCTTCTGGCGAAGCTGGCGAAAGAGGCGGGCGTGGAGAAGCTCTCAATGGGCATGTCGGGCGACTACGAACTGGCAGTGGCCTTCGGCGCGACCAGCGTCAGGGTCGGCAGCGCGATCTTCGGCGTGAGGTGATAGGATCGGGTGGGTTTTTGATCGGATCGGAATAGCACCCTGCTGGACGTGGCCCTACCTGTGCGGTGCACAAGAATACGCAGGAGCCGCATATGCGCTACAACCAGCTTGGAAACACCGGCCTTTTCGTTTCGGAAATCTGCCTCGGCGCCATGACCTTCGGCCCGGCAGGCGAGAACGGACTGTGGGGCTCGATTGCCAGCCTCGACCAGAAGGGCGTCGACGAGATCGTCGGCCGTTCGGTCGCCGCAGGCGTCAATTTCTTCGACACGGCCGACATTTATTCATTCGGCAAGTCGGAAGAGTTGCTCGGCCAATCCATCCGTAATCTCGGCCTGAAGCGCGAGGACGTCGTCATCGCCACCAAGGTGCACGGCACGATGGGCGAAGGGCCCAACCAGCGCGGCTCTTCACGTGGCCACATCATGGATTCGGTCGAGGGCAGCCTCAAGCGGCTGCAGACGGACCACATCGACCTCTACCAGTTGCACGGCACAGACACGGTGACGCCGATCGAGGAGACGCTGCGGGCGCTGGACGATCTCGTTGCCAGCGGCAAGGTGCGGTATGTCGGCGTCTCCAACTGGCAGGCATGGCGCATCGCCAAGGCGCTCGGCATTTCCGAACGCAAGGGGTTTGCGCGCTTCGAGACGATCCAGGCCTATTATTCGATCGCCGGCCGCGATCTCGAGCGCGAGATCGTGCCGCTGATCAAAGAGGAAAAGCTCGGCCTGATGGTCTGGTCGCCAATGGCAGGCGGACTGCTGTCCGGCAAATACGGACCTGGCGCGCCGGGCAATGGCGAGGGCCGCCGCGCCACCTTCGACTTCCCGCCTGTGAACGAGGATCGTGCCTGGGCGGCGGTCGCAGAAATGCGCAGGATCGCCGAGAAGCACGGCGTCAGCGTTGCCACCGTGGCGCTTGGCTACGTGCTGGCGAAACCGTTCGTGATGAGCATCATCATCGGTGCCAGCCGCATGGACCAGCTGGAACAGAATCTTGCGGCGGTCGAGGTGAAGCTCGACGCCGAGGACATCGCGAGGCTCAACGAGGTGAGCGCGCTGCCGTCGGAATATCCGGGCTGGATGCTGGAACGGCTCGGCGGAGACCGGCGACCGCAGCCTTTCGTGCCGAAGGCCTGACCGTCCATGATGAGGCAGGCAGGCGGGACTGTCGCCCGCCCGCCTGTTGCTTATTCAACCGAGACGATCTTGCCGTCTTCCCACT
>JAEYXI010000593.1 GCA_023428515.1 Pseudomonadota bacterium
GAGCTCTGCTGGGGTGAGGCCTGAACAGCAAAGAACCATGCCGCCAGGGCGACCAGCATCACGGAAAGCCAAGGCTTTCGGCTGCCAATCGCCGGGTGCGCGGCTATCATATTTCGAATGTCCCTCATCCATCCCCTCGGCGGATTGTACTTTGGCGGTGCCGTCTCCACGATCACGGCATGCTCACGTCCCCTGGCTAGCCGCCGCCATCGCCGGCAGCGGCTGCGGTCCTCGAAAATTCCCGGCAGCCTCTTGAGTCCCGCCGATCATCGCCAGCGGCTGCACGTTGAATTCCGGCGCGAGTTCCTGGTAGGCCAGGACAGGAAAGAGAATGCCGTTATGCGCCAGCAGGCTGCGGACGTGACGGCGAACGTCGCCCGATGCGAGCACGACCGGCAGCGCGCCGTCTTCGGTCCTGGCCTGCGCCTTCTGGAGTTGGGCCACCAGCGTCTGGATCCGACTGCCCGTCGGATTGAAATGTGTGCCGGAGGGCGACGACTGGATGGAGTTCCTGATCGCGTCCTCGGCGGGCCTCTGGAGCACATAAGCGGGGATGATATTGTCCTGGTTGGCGACCCGGAAGCTGATCTGGCGCTTCAGTGCTATCCGCACGTGCTCGGTCAGCAACACGACATCTTGCTCGCGCTGCCCTGAATCGACGAGCGCCTCGAGGATGAGACGGACGTTGCGCACCGGGACATTCTCGGACACCAGCCGGCGCAGGACGTCGGCAATCTTCTGCAGGGGCAAGGTTTCCTGCGCCTGGCGGACCAGATCGCCATATTCCGCCTCCGCCTCGGTCAGGAGTTTTCGGGTTTCCTGTATGCCCACGAAGTGGCTGGCATACTGGCGCAGGGCATAGGCGAGCCAGCGGCCGATGATATCAAGCGGTGGCAGGACTGCGATGTCGGCGCGTGTCAGGCTGGCGGCATCCGCAGCATCGACCCACAGGGACTTCTTGTCGCCCGCAACACCCGGCCCTTCATCCACCTGCACGTCGGCAAGATCGACATGCTCCGGAGCCTCGTCGACGAAGAGCTTTCCGGCGGGGATTTCCGCTTCCAGGATCGGCGCTCCTTCCAGGTCGATGCGGACGCGGCGAGCCGGTATTGCCTCGTCCACAATGCGATCGACCGCCGGAATCCCGATGCCAAGATCGCCGAATATTTCGCCTCTGACAGCACCGATCCGTCGCTCCAGTTCGGCATCGGGCACGTCTGTCGCAAGGCTTGGCCCCAATCGTATCGACAGCGGCGAGGATGACAGCAAGCCGATTGCGGGTTGCTCCGGCTTCGATTCAGCGCGCTGCAGTGTGACCGGCGGCTTGCTGCCCGCCCCGCCGATCTGCTGCTCAAACGACCCGTCGGACAGCTCGCTGCCATTGCGGGCGAAATAGGCCGCGGCGGCGCAGGAGAGCGCAAGCCCCACGAATATGATGGCGGGAAATCCCGGCACGAAGCCAAGCGCGAAGATGATGACGGCGGCAAGAGCGAGGGCTCGTGAGTTGCCGGTCAGCTGCGAGACGACCTGGCTGCCAAGGCCGCCGCCTTCACTCTCGTCACTGGAGACCCGCGTCACCATCACGCCTGCCGAGACGGCGACGAGCAGAGCCGGGATCTGCGCCACCAACCCATCGCCCACCGAGAGCAGCGTATAGGTGCTGGCCGCTTCGCTGGCACTCATTCCGTGCTGCATCATGCCGACGGTGAAGCCGCCGATGAAATTGACGAGAATGATGATGATGCCGGCCATGACGTCGCCCTTGACGAATTTCATGGCACCGTCCATCGCGCCGTAGAGCTGGCTCTCACGCTCGAGCTGCTGGCGCAGATAATGTGCCTGGGCGCGATCTATGTCGCCGTTGCGCAACTCGGCATCGATGCTCATCTGCTTGCCGGGCAGCGCGTCCAGGGTGAACCGTGCAGCCACCTCGGCGACACGCTCGGAACCTTTGGCGATGACGACGAACTGCGCGATCGTGATGATCAGGAACACGATCAGGCCGACCGCGATCGAGCCGCCGACGACGAATTCGCCGAATGTGGTGACGATATCGCCGGCATCTGCCTGCAGCAGGATAAGCCGGGTTGTGGTGATCGTGATCGCGAGCCTGAAAAGCGTCGCGATCAGGATCACCGAGGGCATCGCTGAAAATTGCAGCGGAGCCTCCGCGTAAAGCGCAACGATCAGGATCAGCATGCTGAAAGCGATGTTCGTCGTGATCAGTATGTCGACCAGAAAGGTCGGCAGCGGGATCAGCATCATCGCCACGGCGACGAGCATCAGTACCGCGATCGCCAGGTCGCCGCGCCCGGATACCTTGACGAGAAAAGGCAGCAAACGTTCAAGCATGGCCGTTCACCATCTGGTTGTCGAGGAACCGGCGGAAGGATTGCCGCGCCTCGCTGGGGCGGCCGGCAGCCAGCAAGGCACGGCTTTTCAACAGCGTCAGCCCGGGATGATCATCGCCGTCGATCGTTTCCAGCTTTCCGATCGCGGCGAGCGCCTTTTCCGGCTCTCCGTCGAGAATGAGCAAGTGCGCGAGGGTACGCAGCACACCAGCGTCTTCAGGCGCCAATTGCGCGGCAATAAGCAGATAGGCGGCGCCACGCTTTGCCTGACCGTGGCAGCCGTAGAGGTATCCCAGCATATGCATCAACTGCACGGTGTCGCGCACGCCGTTCAGAAGTCGGTCCCCCCATGCAATTTCTCGAGTATTTCGAGATGCCGGTCGAGTTCGTCGCGCATCAGCGCGTCCGCCATCGACCGTAGCTGCTCGCCGCCGCCGAGGCGCGGAAGCAAGTCGGTGATGCAATCTTCGAGGATCGACGTTGCGCGCCGGAGGATCGCCGGATCGGGAACGCGCGGGCGCACATATTGCACCAGCACGTCGTTGATAGACGCCCCTGATGGGCCTGCCTGGAACAGAACAGCCTCATTCTCGAGGCCTTGGGTTTCCCGCGATCCGCTGGCTTGGTCCGCCCTCTGCTCGATCGCGCTGAGCCGTCGCCGCTCGATCTGTTGACTGCGGACAGCACCCGTTCGCGCATGCGGCGAAACCGCATCCATCTTGGAGGCGTCAAGTCGTGGACCTTCGATGCGGCGGCTCATGGGTACTTCAGGGAAATGGTCGCTCCATCCTTGCCCAAAATCAGCGCTTCCTCGCCGATCTCTGCGATCGACCAGCCGTTTTCGATGAACGCACCTTCATGGTAGCGGGCACCGTCGGCCGTGATGACGTAGGGCCGGTTTCCGAACCAGATGGCCTGAAGAGCCAATCGCGGGGCTGCCTCCGCGCCGGCCACCGTGACGGCCGATGTCAGCATGAGCTTCGCGCCATGCGTCTGGTCGAACCACGCCCGCACATTCGCCCACGCCTGGCTTTTGTCTTTTGGCACGGTTCCCGAAACACTGATGCGACCATCACCGGCCAGGACATCGAGCGGTCCGATGCCGGCTTCCTCGATTTTCCGCGTCAGATCTTGTGTTGCCGCGGCAACGGACGCTTCCGATCCGGCGGATGCTTCAGTGCCCGCCGGTGGAGCGGTGAGGGCTAAGGTTTGCGGGGCCTGTTTGGCGTCGGCCATGGACAGCTGGTTGGCCGCAACGGAAAGAACGAAGATGCCCGCCAGTCCAATGAGGCCGAGACCGAGGACACGCGGGAAAAAGGAACGCTCGGTGTCTTGCCGCTGGCGCGCGATCCGAACGGCCGCGCCACCGATACGTGCGCTGAGCGGCAACCGGCATTTCTGGCCGTGCCCGCGCGGCACGAGGCCGCGTTCAAGCACCACATCGCCGCCGAAGGCTTCGATTTCAACCGAGGAGCCGCTGAGGCGCAGCCGCGCATGACTTGGCGCTACGCCTTCGTCCCTCAACACGATATCGGATTCGACATCCGATCCGATAGTATGGAACTCGCCATCGAGTGGAAGCTGCGCGCCGGCATGTAGCCCGTCGGTCACATCGAGCAAAATGAGGGTAGCGGCAGCAGGCGTATATGCCGCCAGCGCCGTACTTACCGCATTGCCCGTTCCGAGGCCTGGCTCGCCACCCATCTCGCCTCCTAAGCAGATGCACAAACCAATCGAGAAGGTGCGCGACAACTGCCGCGCACCCGGATCGTCCGCGTCGCTGGAACTTTCCGCGACGCCAACTTGTCACGATGACCGTTAGGACTTCTGCGCGGCGCTGCCCATGTCCTTGGACGTGCCCATCTGGAAGTCATGCTCCATCTTGTGGACGTCCTTCTTCACTTCAAGTGCGAACATGCGTTCCTGCTGGGCAATCATCTTGTCGAGCATCGCTTCGGGGTTGCTGCCGCCTATGGACGGGACCGTCGTCATGATTGGACTCCTCGCTGGGATTAAGTCGGACCATGCAGATCGCCGACGTTGCGTTCGACGCCTACGTGCAAACCTTACGGAAGAGTTTCCGGGAGACGAAATCCATTTGGTTTGCGAGGGCGCGTCGGGATCCGTCACGGGTTGTTGCCGAGGCTGCAATTCGGACATGCGAGGCTCTCAAGCAGCCTGCCCGCATCGCGCAGGAACGACATTTCCTTGCCCATATAGCTGGTGAGGGAGGCAGCGTAGATGACCAGCAGAAGGCTGAAGACCAGCGTCTTGACTACCAGCGACATGGCGAAAACATTCATATGGGGTGCAGCTTTCGCCACGAAGCCGAGCAGCACGTCTGACAACAGCAGACCGACGACGATCGGAAAACTCAGGACAAGCGCCATGCCGAGGACGCGCGTCAGCAGGTCGAGAAAAATTCTCACCGATTCGCCGGTGAACACCGGCAGCAGACTCTCGACGGGCCACAGCCTGTAGCTGTCGAATACCGTCGTCAGCATAAATTGCAGCCCGCCGGCGGCGAGGAACAACGCGATCAGGGTAATGGCGAAAAGTGTGCCCGTGGCGCTTGTCTCGTGCGTCATCATGGGATCGATCAGCGAGCCCATGGTCGAGCCGCGCTGCAGGTCGACAATGTCGCCAGCCGCCTCCGCCGCCCAGAACGGCACGCCCAGCACAAGGCCCAGCGCTGCGCCTACAAGCATCTCCTTCACGCCAAGGATGAGAAACGTGACCACGGTGAAATCGACGTCCCGCAGCGCCTCCGCCAACGCCGGATAGAGCGGGACCGCAAAGGCGATGGCAACACCGTTGCGCAACAGGCCGGTGAGCCGCAGGCGGGAAAACAGCGGCAGGACGATGATGAAGCCGAGCATCCGAGCGACCGAGAACCCCGCCGCGAGAATGTAGAACTCGGCCTCCTTCAGCCAGCCCAGATCCAGATTCGGTTCCATCCAACTAGCGTGTCGCGACCGGAAACTCGTCGAAAACGGCGGTCGCCTGCTCCATGATCTGATGCGCCATGAAAGGTCCGGTGATGAGGATGACAACCAGCACCACGACGAGCTTGATCGTCTGCGGCAGCGATTGGTCCTGAATCTGGGTCAGCGCCTGGATGAGGCCGATCAACAGGCCGATGGCCAGCGAGACGACGATCGCGGGCGCCGACATGAGCAGCATGATCATGAACGCTTCTTGGATCTTCGCGAGGATGACGTCGCTGTTCATTCGCTCGATCTTCCCGTCTACCAGCGGTCAGGCATAGCTGAGGATCAATCCGTGCATCAGGCGCGACCACCCATCGATGGCGACGAACAGAAGCAGCTTCAACGGAATGGAGATCAGCACCGGCGAAACCATGATCATGCCGAGCGTCATCAGCACGTTGGCGACGACGATGTCGATGATCAGAAATGGCAGATACAGCAGGAATCCGATCTCGAAGGCGCGGGTCAATTCCGATGCAACGAAGGCCGGGATGAGGATGGCGAGATCGTCGTCGCGCACATTTTTGCGTGCTTCCTCCGGCCAAAGCTTGGCCGTGCCTTCGAGAAAGAATTTGCGTTCGTCCGGCTGGGTGAAGCGTATGAGATGCGTCTTCAGTGGTCCCTTGGCCAACTCCGCGGCGGCTCTGACGTCCTCGACCGTCTCGAATCTCGTCTGGCCTTCCAGGCGATTCGACATTTCGCTCAGGAGCGGCGTGGTGATATAGCTCGTCAGCACCAGGGCAATGCCATAGAGCACTAGGTTCGGCGGCATCTGTTGAACGCCAAGCGCGTTCCTGATCAGGAACAGAACGACGGAGATTTTCAGGAATCCCGTCATCGTCACTACGGCAAGCGGCATCAGGCCAACGGTGCCGATGGCGATCAGCAGGACAAGAAGGCTGGGCGCCCCCTCAACCATTCGCGAAGATGCGCCTGATGCGGATGCCGAGGCCTTCGCCGATCTGGACCAACTGACCTTGTCCGATACGCTTGCCGCCCAAAACGATGTCGATGCTGTCCGCTGTTGCGTCGGGTAGCGGAATGACTGCCCCGGGGGCGAGTTTCCTGACCTCCTCGACGGAGAGCGTTGCACGGCCTGCTTCGAAGGCGAGCGTCACCGGCAGGTCACTTACGTCGACGTCCTCAGGCTGTCCACCGATCGATCGATCCTGACCTGAACTCATCATCCACTCCCATCTTGAACCGTCGAGCCTTCGCAGGCGGTCGCGCAGCCGCACGCCGGCCCCTGCAAACTCAACCGGCGCGGCCAGCACGCCGCCCAATTCGACCATTGCCGACACCGACTCTCCGGGAGTGTCGTCGATCACCACGACATCGCCGGGGACGAGGTCTTCCAATTCTGCCAGCGTGATCCGTGCTGCGCCGTGGCAAACAGCGAGAGACAAAAGCGGATCGATCGCGTGCGTGGCCAGACCTTGGGCGGCGGCATCCAAAAGTCGGGCGAGACTCAGCGCGAGGTCTTCATCGTCGAAATGCAGGAAGCCCATCGAGGCGCCGTCATCGCGATGCAGCATCAACCGAAAACGCGCCACGCCTACCGTCGGACCCGACTCGAACGTGATCGCCTTCAGCTCTACGGAGCGATCCAGGCGATGCTCGAAATCGGTCAGCTCCTGCGCGACCAGCGCTTCGATGAGCAGCGCGGCATGTGCGGGATCGAGCCGCTCAAGATCGGCCACGAGGTTCTGGCGGGCCAGCATGCTCACCAGAAGATTTCGAGTCACATGCAGTGAGGCTTCGGCATCGCCGAGCGCGATGGTAATGGCCGTGTCCCACGCTGATGCTTCGTCCAGGCGCCATTCGGCTGTGGCCGCTGCGGCGATGCCGCCCAATTCGAACCGGACCGTCGGCTGGCAGCGATAGAATGCGTTCAAGGCCCCCAGGTTCTGCGGGGAAACCTCGTCGAGTACCAATGGTTTCCATTCGAGTGCCGTCCGCGATGGCATCGTCTGCTGGTGACGCGCAGGCTTTCGGCCGTGCACCTGCGCGTCTGCTGGGGAAGGTGGCGCGGATTTCAGCATGATGTTGCCAAGCGTCCCGCGGGCTTATGGTCTTCCTCCGCGATCAGTTCGGCGAGCGCTGCTTCGCGGACCGCGCCGCGCGCTGACACCTTGACGGCGAGAGCGTCGA
Source organism: Pseudomonadota bacterium (assembly GCA_023428515.1). The sequence goes on from JAEYXI010000593.1 coordinate 7,493, forward strand.
TCTTGTCGAGGGCCAACCGGGCACGACGCAGTCTGTCCTTCGCTTCCACAAGCTCGATCCAACGCGCATGAAGATGCCGCTCCGCCGCATCCCTGGCCTTAGCCAGCCTGCCCATCTCGGATTGCGCGGCAAGATATCTGTTTTCGACGTCCTGCATGCTTGCAGCGCTCATCCTCTGTCCAAGCATCAGGTCCGTCGCCACGCGTTCGGCGGCGGTTGTGCGTTCCAGATAGCTGTCGATCGCGCTGACCGCCTCCGCGACGTTCCGCTCGGCTTCCTTATGCGCCGCATGGCTTCGGCTGGCCTGCTCTTCGGCACGCCGTAGCCGCGCTTCCCGTATTGAGCGGGTGGCTGCAAGGAACGTCGCATCCTTCATGACAGAGCAATCTCGCGCATGAGTCGCTGCGTTTCGGAAAGCTGCGTGTTCGATTTCGAATCCTGCCGCAGAAACACATTGATCCGGTCGATCTTGGCGATCGCTTCGTCCGTCGCGGCATCGCTGCCTCGTTCATACTCGCCAACCCGCAGCAGCAATTCGACCTCGGCGTAGCGCGACATCATTTCCCGAATACGCCCCGCATGTTCCCGGTGCTCCTGCATGACCACCGTGTCCATCAGGCGGCTCCGGCTGCGCAGCACGTCGATGGCCGGAAAATGATTGCGTTGGGCGAGTTCTGCGGACAGGAAGACATGACCATCCAACAGCGCTTGGATCTCTTCCGCCACCGGGTCCATCGTCCCGTCGCCTTCCATCAGCACACTGTAGAGGCCCGTAATCGAGCCGATGTGTCCTGGTCCGGCCCGCTCCAGCAGGCGGGGCAAGGCGGCAAACAGCGAAGACGGATAGCCGCGTCTTGTCGGCGGTTCGCCGGAGGCAAGGCCGATCTCGCGCTGGGCACGGGCAAAACGCGTGATGTTGTCCATGGCGAGAAGCACGTGTCTGCCCTGGTCGCGGAAATATTCCGCGATAGCAGTCGCCGCATGGGCAGCCTTGACGCGCTCTATCGCCGGCCGGTCCGATGTCGCGGCGACGATGACCGACCGCGCAAGGCCCTCCGTGCCCATCTGGCGTTCGACGAATTCGCGCACTTCCCGCCCGCGTTCGCCAACCAGTGCGATCACGGCAACGTCGGCATCGGTGCCGCGGACGATATCGGCGAGCAACATCGACTTGCCGACGCCCGGCGCCCCGAACAGGCCGACGCGTTGGCCGCGTGCGCAGGTCAGAAGCCCGTCCAGCGCACGAATGCCGAGTGTCATCGGCTCCGAGATCAGGCTGCGTTGCATCGAGGGCGGAGGATCGGCAATGACGGGATAGCTGCCGGCGATGTCGGCCTCGTCGAGCGGCGCACCGTCAAGAGGCTCACCGAGGGCGCTGACGACCCGGCCGAGCAGGGCCGAGCCGATGCCGATTTGCTGGCTCTTGGACGTAGGAACGACCTCGGTGAGGCTCGACAGGCCGGCAATGTCGCCGAGCGGCAGCAGGATCGCCGTCTCGTCGAGTAGTCCGATCACTTCGGCCTTGAGCCGCCTTTTGGTCTTCGGATCGACCAGGTCGCAGATCTCTCCTATCCGCGCCTCCTCGAGGGCGGCGTGGATTAGGGCGCCGGTGACCTGACGTACTCTGCCAATGCGCCGACGCGCCGCGTCGTGGCGCAGGCCGCTGCGCAGGTTGGGAACGATGTCGGCCAGTCGGCTGTCGATCCCGCTCATGCGTCCCTTCCCCGACGGTCGCGGATGGCCTCGGCGATCGCTGCGATCTGGACACCGACGGTGGCGTCCACCACTGCCATGTCGGTTGCCACCACACAGCCGTCGCGTGGCAGATCGACATCTGCGATGACCTCGATGGTCCCCTGGAAAGTTGACTCGGCACGAACAGCCTCAAGCTCGTCCCGCACGGCCTCGACGGCCTGCGGATGCACCGTCACCTTGATGTAACGGCTGCGGCGCATCTCGGAGATCGTCTGCCTGGCTGCCTTTGCCACAAGATCGCCAGCATCGAACTCGCCAAGCACGCGCGCGATGACATCGCTCGCCAGGCCGATGACATCCTTCTCGATCGAGCCGAGGTAGCGGTCCACCTTCGCGGCGACCTCTGCCAGGAGACGAGCGGCATCGGCTGCCCCCTCGGCCTTGCCGTGCTGGTAGCCTTGGGCAAAGCTGTCGCCATAGGCGCCGCGGGCCGTATCCTGCAGCTCTGCCGCTCGGCGTTTCGCAGCGTCGAGAAAGGCAAACCCGTCTTGCCAGGCTTGCGCCTCGGCTGCTTTCAGGATTCGCTTGCCAGGCCGCTCCGGCAAGTCGACGCCGGCTCTCACCGGAGAACCTCACTGGTGCGCCGCATGATCTCGGCGCCGCCTGTCATCGGCTCTGCGTCGAGGTCGATGCCGACGGGAACCTTGACCTTCATCCATGCGGATACCGGCTCCGGCATGGCGCGACACCATGCGGCCATACAGCGCCAGCCATCATCGCGCATCCGCGCCGCGAGCGTTTCCAGAGGCTCCAGCGAGCGGGACGGAGCCGCAATATCCCGGTTCGCGAGGGCAAAGGCGAACAAGTCCTCGCCGATCTGATGATGGATGGCGCTCACCTTCTCCTTGCCGATGGCGCCGGCGAGCGCCCCGGACCAGCAAATCGCGCCCGTATGCATCACCATATCCTCGATATCACCCTTTGGCGCCAAGGCGATCCGGCGGTCTTCGTTCGCCAGGTCTTCACTGAGCGGTGCAAGCCCGAATTGCGAGGCAAGCAAGGCGGAGAGGCGACGGGCCAACCGCGGAGTGTCCAGCATGAGTTGGCAGCCCGGCCCCGCGATCGCATCGTCGATGCATGCCGCGAGCCGGCCGGCATCGACATAGGCCGCGGGGTTTGTAACGAAAGCGTCCCAGTCCTGATCCGAGGCCGTTGGCATCATCGCCTTCATGCCGCCGAATGTTTGGTCGGAAGCGTCGTATGGTTCAGCGCATAGACCCTGCGTCTGCTTCGGTTCAGCAACTGGTTGGCCAGCAGGGCGCCAAGAATAAGGACTGCGGCGCCGAGGCCATAAACGATCCACATCGCCGCCGTCAGGCTGTCGGGATGCAATCGCAATCCGAAGAACGACGCGAAGGACGGCGCAGTCACCGGCGGCTCTGATGGCGCGGCGACAGGGATCAGAACCACGGAGACATTGTCATAAGCGAGGCCGGCGACACCGTTGGCAACCAGCATCTTCACTTGCGGAATGAGATTCTCCATCGACGTCGCCGCCTGATGGCGGATGAAGACCGATGCGGAGGACGGTACGAGCTTCTGGCGGAGCGGATCGTTTTCGGGCAGGACCAGATGCACCCTTGCCGTCAGCACTCCGTCGATGTCGGAGATCGTGCGCGAGAGTTCCTGGCTGAGGCCAAAGATCATTGCCGCCCGTTCCTCTACCGGTGAAGAGACCAGACCGTCGCGCTTGAATACGTCGCCGAGGGTGGCGAACTCCTGCTTGGGCAAGCCGTGGTCGTTGAGGATCGCCATAGCCTCGGCGAAATTGCCTTCGCGCACGGTCACCGTCATCTTGCCGTCCTTCTCCGGCGAGCGCTCGGCGGAAATGCCGTTGCGCACCAGAGTGGCGACGATCTCGTTCGCCTGCTGCTGACTGAGCCCCGTGTAGAGGTCGACCGAGCATGCCTGTAAAAACAGCAGCGTGCTCAGCACGCCAACAACAATCGCAAGGCGACGTGAACGGTTCGACAACTGCACCCTGCTGCTTGCCTATTGTTGCTTGATCAACGTGTTGACGGAAGAGGCTGCGGCCGAGACGCTGTTCGTTGCGAGCGATGCGCCGAAAAGAGCCCACGAAGCCGAAACATATTGGTCGAGCAGGCGCTGCATGTCCGCCTCGGCCATCTTCCGTGACGGTGGGCGGTTGCCACCTGCGTCACTCTCCGCCGGCGCCTGAGCCGTCCCGGGCTGGCGAGTTCCCATTGCGCCTTGTGCGGACTCCACCATCCCACCGAGCGACCTCATCGTCGAATCGAACAGGGTGGAAGGATCGCCGCCGTTGGGGCCGCGCTTGCCGGACTCGTCCATATATTCGTAGAGGTGGAATTCCTTCACGGTTTCGGCCGAGGCAGGCGGATTGCCGGCATCGCCAGCATTGCGGACCCCCATGTTCTGGATGTTCTGGGCAAGCTGCGCTGGCTCCGATCCTGCCGTTGTCGGCGTCGTCTTCTGCGCGGTCATCTTGTTCGCCGCGACCGAGGGAGCTTCCTTGACCGCGGGCTTCAGATATCCGGTGCCGGCCGCCGCCGCGATGTTGATGTCCAGGCCCGCGGCCGTCGCATCGGGCAGCAGTTCCATCGCGGCCAAGGGCACGGTCGAGGCGATTTCCATCTTTCCTGTCCCCTATTGCGTTGCGACGGAGGGCTTTGCCGATGTCACGGGTTGGACGTCCACGGTTCGACCTCGAAAGACCCGTACATTGACTTCCCTGCTCGCCGTCTCGGAACCGTCCAGACCTACGCTTTGCTTGACCAGCGCGATGTAGGACGGCGGTCCGGAAATCGTGACGGCTCGGTCCTTTTGGGAAATCCTCAGGGGAAAGCGGCTATCCGACACGCCAAGCCTGTCCAACCGCTCGGCAAGATCTGGGATCTTTTCGCCTTCGACCTTGACGATTTCGGTGCGCAGATCCGCCTCCGTCACGATGTTGAGCGTCGATCCGTCATAGTGCCAGACCAACCCGTAGCGGTCGCATACCCAATCCAGAAACTCGCGAGCCGATCCGTGCGCCTTGCCGGAATTCAGCCGTCCTTTGATGCCCTTGCTGAGCTTCGTCGAAATACCGAGGTTGCGGCCGAACTCCACCAAGGCGGCATCCACGGGCTGATCGACCGCGATATATTTGTAGGGGCCATCCGGCCAATCGGGCTCGAGCGCGCGTGCCGGCCCGAGGGCGGTACCGGCGACCACCATCGCCGCCAGAGCGATCCGAGCGCATACGGAAGTAGCCGCTTTGACTGCCGCCTCGGTCACGAGTCCAATCCGTCAAATCGATGGTATCACCGACGCTGGCGCGCCGAAGACATAACTTGGCTGAGGCTAGCTCTCCCGCGTGCGATCGGAAAATCCAAATGGAACGCGCCGGGCACTCGTTTCGGACGGGGCGGTCGATTATCGTCCGCGCCGGGAGGTGGCTGCCAGTACGGAATTCGAATATGTTGCGACGAATATCGTTCCACGTTTCCGGCCGAGCACGTCCCTGGCTGGCGGGTATAGTTTTCTTTTGCGCGGCCATATTTCTCGCTAGGGCTGCGGCAGTCGCCGAGAGCGGGGGCTACGATCCACGGACCTGGTCCTATGACGAAACGCGCAACGTATTGATGGCGCCGTCGGACCTTGAGGACGACGCGATCCCGGAGGAGCCAGCCGATTGGAGTCCCATACCGCGCGCCGTCGTTACCTATGACGGCCCGGAGAAAACCGGAACGATCCTAATCAGCACGTCGGAGCGGCGCCTTCGCCTGATCCTTGGCGAAGGCAAAGCTCTTCAATATGCCGTTGGCGTGGGACGGGAGGGGTTCAGCTGGAGTGGCCGCGACCGTATCTCTGACAAGAGGGAATGGCCCGACTGGCGTCCGCCGGCCGAGATGATGGAGCGCGAGGCACGCAAGGGCAGGATTCTTCCCGCGAAGGTGGATGGGGGCCCGGAAAATCCCCTCGGCGCACGGGCGCTTTATATCGGCTCCACGCTCTACCGCATTCACGGCACCAATCAGCCGTGGACGATCGGCAGGGCGAATTCGTCGGGCTGCATCAGGCTTACCAACGAGGATGTCGTCGATCTCTACCAGCGGGTCGCCGTCGGCGCCCAAGTCGTCGTGCAGCGTTGAGTCGCGCCTTGTCGAGTTCCGAACCAACCCGCTATTTTGCGAATGCCGCGCCGGGCGATCACCGAATGGAGCGACCAATGCGGCTAGCCCTTCTCACGGTCGTATGCGCCCTTGCTCTCGCCGGCTGCCAAACCACCGGCTCGACAAGCAAGACCACGGCCGCCGATGCCGAGACGTCGCAGGCCGACCGGCTGGTAAAGCTCGCCGGCGACATCGAATCGCAAGGCGAGCACGATACCGCGATGGCGCTTTATGCACGCGCGGCCGCATTGCCTGAAGCGAGCGCTGCGGCCAATGTCAAAGCCGGAGACGCCTATCTCCGATCGGGTTACGTGGAAGAGGCCACGACCGAGTATAGGACGGCGCTGGTCAAGTCACCCAACAACAGTCAGGCGATGTTTGGCCTTGGCTCCGCGTTGGTCGAATCTGGGGATCTGAATGCCGGCCTGCGCGCGCTTGGCGAGGCGGCCCCCATCATCAACACCAGCCGCGCCTATAACCGGCTTGGCGTGGCTCAGACAATGGCCGGACAGACACAGGAAGCGCAGGCCACTTTCGCCACGGCGCTCAAGATGGAGCCCGACGATCTGGACCTGCAGATCAATATGGCACTGGCGGCGGCACTCGAAGGCAACGGAACGGTCGCGCTGCCTATCGCCCAGCGCGTGGCTGCGTCGGGCAGAGCCCAACTCAGGCACAAGAACAACATCGTCATCGTCTATGGTCTGCTTGGTCAAGGCGACCAGGTGAAATCCGCTCCGCCGACCGGCCTCTCGTCCAAGGAAATCGCCACCCTCCTGGCAAGATGCAGGGATATCCGTGCAAAGGGCAGCGTGAAGGCAAAAGCGGCCGCGCTGGGATCGATGACCGCCTGATCGCGCCTCGCGTCCACATCGGGCGGCAGGCCTATATGTCCGCGTCCCCCAACCTCGCCGACAGGCGTTCAAATTCCTGCTGCGATGTCGTGAGCGGTTCTTCTACAGGAACAACTTGCGTAGCTGCTGTGACAGCAGGTCGATCAGCGATACCGTAATTAGCATGATAATGAGCATGGCCGAAGCCTGCGGATAGTAAAAACCACGGATCGATTCGAATAGCACTTGACCGATGCCGCCGGCGCCAATGACGCCCAGCACAGTGGCGGCGCGGACATTCGACTCGAAGCGGTAGAGCGCGTAGGACATCCAGAGCGGCATGACCTGCGGGACAACGCCGAATACGACCTCCTGGAGTCGCGTAGCGCCGGTGGCGCGGATGGCCTCGACCGGGCGAGAATCGATCGCCTCGACAGCCTCCGAGAACAGCTTGGCGAGGATGCCGGTGGTGTGGATGAAGAGCGCCATGACACCGGCGAACGGGCCGAGGCCGACTGCGACGACGAACAGGACAGCAAAAACCAGTTCGTGGATTGAGCGGCATGCGTCCATGAGACGGCGCACGGGTTGCACAATATACCAGGGCGCGATGTTGCGGGCGGAAAGGATTCCGAAGGGAACAGCGAAGACCGCAGCGAGGAATGTTCCCCACAACGCGATCTGAATAGTGACGAGCATCTCGTCAAGATAGTAGCGCCACTGCGAGAAATCGGGTTGGGCGAAACCGCTGGCGTATTCCGCCATATTGCCGGCATCGCTGAACAGATAGGTCCAGCGCGCCATCTCGGCAGGCGCCCAACTCCACACCAGCAGCACCGCGAGCACGACCCAGGAGGCTATCGTCCACAGGCTGCGCGCCCAGTCGCGCTCGACCTCCGGACGGGCCGGTTCTGGAACATTCGCGATGTTGGTGGTCTGGCTCATGGTCGCAACCCGTCAGG